>NZ_CAWNWY010000002.1:0-257061 GCF_963878365.1 Photorhabdus sp. HUG-39
ACTCAAAGAGCATCGTCGCATCGCCACCCGTTATGAAAAGACAGCAAGAAATTATATCGCTATGGTGAAATTAGGTTGTATCCGCTTATTTCTTAAGGTCATTATTTAATTGAGGGACACAACCTAGAAATAGTCACTACAGAAGGGCGCGAAACAAATCCTTATCGCAGCAAGTTATATTGGTATTACCAACAGTCAGACAATGTTATTGCCCCTCTGCGCTATTTCTGGGGAGAGAAACCAACAGAGGAAAATACGCTTAAAGGCAGCTTTGACGGAGAATTTATATGAAACAACGATTAAAAGATCTACTCAAAAAATGGTTTCCTACGATTCATCCTCTACCAGCCAAACGGCTGGTACGCTGGGAAAAAGAAATCTTGTCTGTACCGCCGGATATTAAAGATGAAGAAACCATTAAGCATGTAGAAATACTGGATTACCTTAACGATAAGGAGTGTTGGGTTAGAAACCCTCAGCGCCGTTTCCGGAGTATCACATTAATCCCAGTAACACTGGGTATTATTAGTAGTTTGGTGTTAAACATTAACGATTTTATAGAGTCAAGAAAAAAAAACGAGGAAGCTATTCATCGATGGGTTGGTTACGCAAAAAAAAAATATGGTGAAGAATTCTATCTGCGTAATGATCTACCTGTAGATATGGAAGATGTGCGTTATATCGGTAACGATAAAGAAATTTCATTAAGGAAATATTTATATTATCGTTATACCTTTTTCCCAAGTAGCTCTCAACTACTCATAATTGATATAAGTTTCCTGCTACTTTATCTACTGATTATTCCACCCTTTGTCTATTGTATATTTTTCTGGCAGAGCCAAGCGCCATTAATTATCGATCGCGAGCAGCAAATTTTTTACACCTGGTATAAAGGTAAAGCCTATGCCGCCCGTTATCCACAATTAGGTATGATGGAAAAAACCAATATTCTGTATCTCAAAGTCTACGGATTGGATGAAAATAATAACCTTATCGAACGTGTCTTTATCCCTAATGTCAGCAGTTATACTTTTGCTTTCTTAAGTAGTGGCAATGATAAAGCTCTGGCAGTCGCCTTTATGGTGAAATTCTTATTAAACGGCAAAGAAGCAGTCAGTAAAGTGGACTATAAACGCCGTGAGCCGCTTATTTGGTGGAGTAAAGATAAAAGACCCGCTGATTTAGAGGCACAAATTCCGTTGATTCTGGCCGAATTGGATCGCCTAGGTCCCCCTGATGAAGATCTTTCCGAATGAAAGCTAGCGTCAAAAAATAATTTCCTACTATTCATCTTATGCCAGCCAAATGGCTGGCCCGCTGGGAAAAAGAACTTCTGGCAGCACCACCGGATATTAAGGATGAAAAAATCGTTAAACATGCGAAAGTGCCATATTGCCTGAATGATTTCTTTCTATCCGCATTTACGATTTATTCACAAGCATAGTTGTAATAATAACGTTTATTGAGGCGAACAGTAAAAATCCTTATTTTCTGCCTTTTCCATCATATAGGGATAAAATTGCCAGAATAGTGCTTCGAAATCAGCGTAATGTTGCTCTATATCCTGAAATGATCCAGATAAAGCCGATAATCTGGGATGTCTTCGGGCCATGCCTTTTAATACATCTGCGATAAATGCAAGATCTGCATAACGGATCAGCCAGTTTTGCGGCCATAAAAACTCATTCAGTTCCTGAAATTTTTCGGGAGTGTAATAAAGATGAGGTTCAATCTGATTGCGAGCATGGTGAATAAATGTCGGTAATGAGTAGGTGGGAACCAGTTTATCCCAATTCAAGGAGAGGAAGTGATCCCAGATAATATCCAAAGTAATCGGCGCAACCCGTCGATATGAATTACTGAATAAATGACGGGCTTGAATAACCCGTGGATGGGTATCTGTTAATACGTCAACACGCCGATGCATACGAATACCTGCAACTACATCAGCGCTGTATTGTCCTTCTGGATTACCGCGCACAAAATCTGCCATCAGATTTCCTAGTAGGGAGCTGTCAGCCAGAGTAGCTAAATGAAGGTGAGCGAGAAAATTCATTTGGTGATTATAATATATACCCTATTGATTTCAAGATGCATCGCGGCGGCAAAGGAGCGAATCCCCGGGAGCATAGATAACTATGTGACTGGGGTGAGTGAGTGCAGCCAACAAAGAGGCAACTTGAAAGATGACGGGTATAAATCCGCGAAGTTATGTGCTTATTTGTTGCACCCTTAGAGCCGCGGCACTAGACTAGTCCGCCTGTTTTTCTGAATGATTAAATATAATGCGTGTCTCCGATTTTACTTTTGAACTTCCTGACGAAATGATTGCTCATTACCCTCAACCGCAACGCAGTGGCTGCCGTTTGCTCTCGCTTGATGGTGAAACGGGAAAATTAACGCATGGTATTTTTACGGATGTTCTCGATAAGCTGAATGCCGGAGATTTGCTGGTTTTCAATAATACCCGTGTCATACCTGCGCGTATTTTCGGCCGAAAAGCCACGGGCGGTAAGTTGGAAGTGTTAGTTGAAAGGGTGCTGGATGATAAGCGGGTACTTGCACATGTGCGTGCTTCCAAAGCGCCAAAAGTGGGGACTGAATTGTTATTGGGTGATAATGAAAGTCTTAAAGCAATCATGTTGGCCCGCCATGATACCCTGTTCGAAATACGTTTTGATGATGAACGTGATGTGTTGTCCATTTTGGATGACATAGGTCATATGCCTTTGCCGCCTTATATTAATCGTCCTGATGAAGAGGCAGACCGTGAGTTGTACCAAACTGTATACAGCGAACGGCCCGGGGCGGTAGCTGCACCAACGGCCGGTCTTCATTTTGATGAGCCATTATTGGAAGCGCTGTGTAAAAAAGGCGTGGAAATGGTTTTTGTGACATTGCATGTTGGTGCGGGTACTTTCCAGCCTGTGCGGGTGGAAACCATTGAAGACCATATTATGCATGCTGAGTATGCAGAAGTGCCACAGGATGTGGTTGATGCTGTGCTGGCATGTAAGGCGCGAGGTAATAAAGTTGTTGCCGTTGGCACAACGTCAGTTCGATCGCTGGAAAGTGCCGCAAAAGCCTGTCAGGATGGGTTAATTGCGCCATTTTTTAATGACACGCAAATTTTTATCTATCCGGGTTTTGAATATCAGGTTGTGGACGCGTTGATTACTAATTTCCATTTACCGGAATCGACACTTATTATGCTGGTTTCTGCGTTTGCGGGTTATAAAAATACGATGAATGCCTATCAAGAAGCGGTTGCAGAAAAATATCGTTTCTTTAGTTACGGTGATGCTATGTTTATTCGTCGTAATCCCTTCGCTTGCAAGGAAAAGATTTCTTAATGTAATAATTATGGCATTGACTGGAATATATTGTTGAATTTGTTGAAAATAGGGTTATGTGAATATCTCAGCTCAACGGTAAATTTCAACTTTGTCTGGTTTTAAATAACAGCATCGGACTGTTTATCTGATGCCTGGAGGTTAAGTGAAATTTGAATTACAAACTACCGACGGTCAAGCCCGTCGTGGTCGTCTGATTTTTGAGCGTGGCGTGGTAGAAACGCCAGCATTTATGCCAGTTGGAACTTATGGCACAGTAAAAGGAATGACACCGGAAGAAGTGAAAGAAACCGGTGCGCAGATCCTGCTTGGCAATACTTTCCATCTGTGGCTACGCCCAGGGCAGGAAATCATGAAACTTCATGGTGATTTGCATGGATTTATGCAGTGGCATGGTCCAATCTTGACGGATTCAGGTGGTTTTCAGGTATTCAGCCTTGGCGCAATGCGTAAAATCAAAGAGGAAGGTGTACATTTCCGTAACCCAATTAATGGTACGCCGGTTTTCCTCAGCCCAGAAAAATCGATGGAAATCCAGTATGACTTGGGTTCTGATATTGTCATGATTTTTGATGAATGTACGCCATATCCTGCTGATTGGGATTATGCGAAACGTTCGATGGAGATGTCCTTACGTTGGGCGGCGCGTAGTCGTCAGCGTTTTGATGAGCTACAGAATAAAAACGCTTTGTTTGGTATTATTCAGGGAAGCATTTATGAAGATTTACGTGATATCTCAGTAAAAGGTCTGGTAGAGATTGGTTTTGATGGATACGCTGTAGGTGGTCTGGCGGTAGGGGAGCCTAAAGAGGATATGCACCGCATTCTTGAACATGTCTGTCCGCAAATCCCGCAAGACAAACCACGTTATCTGATGGGAGTAGGAAAACCAGAGGATTTGGTGGAAGGGGTTCGTCGCGGCATTGATATGTTCGATTGTGTGATGCCAACCCGTAATGCCCGTAATGGTCATCTTTTTGTGACCGATGGTGTGATTAAAATCCGTAATGCCAAACATAAAGAGGATACTTCGCCACTGGATGAGCAGTGTGACTGCTATACTTGCCGAAATTATAGTCGGGCATATTTGCATCATCTTGACCGTTGTAACGAAATTCTCGGTGCAAGGCTGAATACTATCCATAATTTGCGGTATTATCAGCGCCTGATGGCTAAGATCCGTCAAGCCATCGAGGAAGGTAATCTTGAACAGTTTGTTGAAGATTTTTATCAACGGATTGGTAAACCCGTTCCGGCATTAAGTATTTGACTTAAGTAGTGATTGACTGGTTTCAGTGTGTATAGCATATTGCGGCTGGTTTTTGATTACTATTGAATTTGATAACATTGAGGGAAGTTTAATGAGTATTATTTCTGAAGCAGCAGCATCTGCTGGCGCACCGGCTCAGGGAAGCCCATATTCTTTGATCATCATGCTGGTTGTTTTCGGCTTGATTTTCTATTTCATGATCCTGCGTCCACAACAGAAACGTACCAAAGAACATAGAAAGCTGATGGATTCTATTTCCAAAGGTGATGAGGTGATGACCAATGGTGGTTTGATTGGTCGTGTCACTAAAGTTTCTGACACCGGTTATATCGTTGTAGCACTGAATGACACTACTGAAGTAACCATTAAACGTGATTTCGTCGCTGCCGTTTTACCGAAAGGTACAATGAAGGCTCTGTAATTTCTGATTTTCCCGAAGGGAACTGCCGTGCTAAACCGTTATCCTTTGTGGAAGTATCTGATGCTGATCGCTGCGATCCTCATCGGTTTGCTTTATGCACTTCCCAACCTTTATGGTGAGGATCCGGCTGTACAAATCACTGGCGCGCGAGGCATTGCCGCCAGTGAGCAAACGCTGGTCCAAGTCCATAATGTTTTAGAAAAAAATCAAATCGCGAGTAAATCTATTGCGCTGGAAAATGGTGCGATTCTTGCTCGTTTCAATAATTCCGATATTCAGCTTCGTGCCCGTGAAGTATTGATGTCCACATTAGGCGATCAGTACGTGGTGGCATTGAACCTGGCACCAGCAACACCAACTTGGTTAAGTAAGGTTGGTGCCGAACCAATGAAACTGGGCCTTGATCTGCGAGGTGGGGTGCACTTCCTGATGGAAGTGGATATGGAAACCGCATTAGGCAAACTGCAAGAGCAGAATATTGATGGCCTGCGCACTGATTTGCGTGAAAAAGGCATTCCTTATTCCACTGCCCGTAAAATTGATAATTACGGTGTAGAAATCCGCTTCCGTGATGAAAAAGCGCGGTCTGAGGCGGAAAACTATCTTACTGGTCGCCACCGTGATTTAGTTTTCAGTATTGGAAGCAATAATACTCTGAAAGCGGTGATGAGTGATGAACGTCAGCGCGAAGCCCGATCTTATGCGGTGCAGCAGAACATTACCATTCTACGTAACCGTGTTAATCAACTGGGTGTGGCTGAACCATTGGTTCAGCGTCAGGGCGCTGACCGTATCGTGGTTGAATTACCGGGTATTCAGGATACTGCTCGTGCAAAAGAGATTCTTGGTGCGACAGCGACGTTGGAATTCCGTTTGGTCAATACCGGTATTGACTCTACCGCAGCTACATCAGGCCGTGTGCCAGGTGATTCTGAGGTGAAGAGCACCCGTGATGGTAATCCGGTTGTGTTATATAAACGTGTTATTCTGACCGGTGATCATATTACAGATTCAACCCCTGGTACCGATGAATACGGTAGTCCAGAGGTGAGTATTTCACTGGACAGTGCTGGTGGCTCCGCGATGTCTAATTTCACCAAGGACAATGTTGGTAAGCCAATGGCGACATTGTTTGTGGAATATAAAGACAGCGGTAAGAAAGATGCTAATGGTCGGGCGGTGTTAGTTAAACATGAAGAAGTGATTAACATTGCTAATATTCAGACTCGTCTGGGGAACAATTTCCGTATCACGGGCCTTTCCAACGCAACCGAAGCGCGTCAGTTATCCTTATTGTTGCGTGCGGGTGCTCTGATTGCACCGATTCAGATTGTAGAAGAGCGTACCATTGGGCCAACCCTTGGTCTGCAAAACATTGAACAAGGTTTAGAAGCTTGTCTGTGGGGCTTAATTGCATCAATTCTGTTTATGGTGATTTACTATCGCAAATTCGGTGTGATTGCGAGCAGTGCGTTGTTGGCTAACCTAGTGCTGATTGTTGGTATCATGTCTCTGTTACCAGGGGCGACGTTAACCATGCCGGGGATCGCGGGTATTGTGCTAACGCTGGCTGTGGCGGTTGATGCGAACGTGCTGATCAACGAACGTATTAAAGAAGAGTTGAGTAATGGCCGGACAGTACAACAAGCGATACATGAAGGTTATAAAGGGGCTTTCTCCAGTATTATTGATGCTAATTTGACCACGTTGATTACCGCGGTCATTCTTTATGCTGTTGGTACCGGGTCAATTAAAGGCTTTGCGATAACAACGTCAATTGGTGTCGCGACTTCTATGTTCACCGCTATTGTAGGTACTAGAGGGATCGTCAACCTGCTATACGGCGGTAAGCGTATTAAGAAGCTGTCAATTTAAGGAGCACGTTGTGGCACAGGATTATACTGTTGAACAATTGAACTACGGTCGCAGAGTCTATGACTTTATGCGCTGGGACAACGTTGCTTTCGGAATTTCGTTGCTACTGTTGGTAGCTTCTGTTTTTGTGATGGCAACCCGCGGGTTTAACTGGGGACTCGATTTTACCGGTGGTACGGTAATCGAAATCAAGCTCAGTCAATCTGCTGATTTGGATAAGATGCGTGATAACCTGGCAAAAGCGGGCTTTGAAGATCCTCTGTTGCAAAATTTCGGTAGTAGCCGTGATGTAATGGTGCGTATGCCACCAGTTACGGGTGCGGCTAATGAGGAGCTGGGTAAAAAGGTTATTAAAGTCATTAATGACACCATTGATAAAGATGCGAGTGTCAATCGTATTGAAATTGTTGGGCCGAGTGTCGGTGCTGAGCTCGCCCAAGATGGTGCAATGGCGTTGCTGGCGGCGCTTATCTGTATCTTGATTTATGTTGGATTCCGTTTTGAATGGCGTTTAGCATTGGGTGCGGTTCTTGCGCTTGCCCATGATGTCATCATCACGCTAGGGGTTCTGTCATTGTTCCATATCGAGATTGATCTGACCATTGTGGCATCGCTGATGTCGGTTATCGGTTACTCATTGAATGACAGTATCGTGGTTTCTGACCGTATCCGTGAGAATTTCCGTAAGATCCGTCGTGGTACGTCGTATGAAATTATGAACGTCTCTCTGACGCAAACATTGAGCCGTACAATCATGACATCTGCAACAACTTTACTGGTGGTGCTGATGTTGTATATTTTCGGTGGTGCAATGTTGAAAGGTTTCTCACTAGCGATGTTAATTGGTGTTTCTATCGGTACGGTATCTTCTATCTATGTTGCTTCCGCTTTAGCGTTGAAACTGGGTATGAAGCGTGAACACATGATCCAGCAAAAGGTTGAGAAGGAAGGGGCTGATCAGCCATCTTTATTGCCTTAATTATTCTGCCTTGATGCTGTTCAAACACCCTGTGAGTATCCGGCTGACAGGGTGTTTTTTATTCAGATTAAGGATAAACTGTAAATTTAGTTCGGATTAACCATCAGGAAACGATATGCATTGCCCATTTTGTGCTGCTGTTGATACTAAAGTGATTGACTCTCGTTTGGTCGGGGATGGCTCGCAGGTGCGCCGGCGGCGTCAGTGTCTTGAGTGTCATGAACGATTCACCACTTTTGAAATGGCTGAGCTGGTTATGCCTAGAGTAATAAAAAGTGACGATATCCGAGAGCCGTTCGATGAAGAAAAATTGCGTCGTGGTATGCAAAAAGCACTGGAAAAGCGCCCGGTCAGTTCTGATGATGTAGAAATGGCGATGAGCTATATTAAATCTCAGTTACGTGCTACCGGTGAGCGGGAAATTCCATCCAAAATGATTGGTAATCTGGTCATGGATGAATTGAAGAAGTTGGATAAAGTCGCCTATATCCGTTTTGCTTCTGTCTATCGCAGCTTTGAAGATATTCGTGAATTTGGCGAAGAGATTGCTAAATTACAAGGTTGAGCCAGTGAATAACGATAAAAAATATATGGCGCGCACTTTGGAATTGGCGCATCAAGGGCGCTTTACTACGCCACCTAATCCTAACGTTGGTTGTGTAATTGTGCGTGATGGACAAATTGTTGGGGAAGGTTTTCATTTACGTTCTGGTGAGCCACATGCTGAGGTTCACGCTTTACGGATAGCCGGAGATAAAGCTAAAGGCGCAACTGTTTATGTCACGCTTGAACCGTGCAGCCATCACGGTAAAACACCGCCTTGTGCCGATGCGTTGATTGCGGCTGGCGTTAGCCGTGTGGTTGCGGCGATGCAGGATCCCAATCCACAGGTAGCAGGAAGGGGGCTTTATAAGCTGCAACAAGCTGGTATTGCAGTAGAACATGGACTGATGATGGAAGAAGCTGAATCTCTCAACCGGGGGTTTTTGAAGCGGATGCGTACCGGGTTTCCATATATTCAGTTGAAGATGGCTTCTTCTCTTGATGGCCGAACGGCATTAGCTTCTGGCGAAAGTAAATGGATTACATCACCTCAAGCTCGCGATGATGTACAAAAATTCCGTGCTCAATGTAGCGCGATTCTGAGTTCCAGTAGCACTGTTTTAGCTGATGATCCTCACTTGACAGTTCGTTGGCGTGAATTAGACGCAGAAACCCAGGCGGTTTATCCCGAGGAAAATCTTTGTCAACCGGTACGTGTTATTGTTGACAGTCAGAATCGTGTTGGCCCTCAGCATCAGGTCATACAGCAGCCCGGTTATTGTTGGCTGGCTCGCACTAAAGCAGATGAACATGACTTATCCGAAAATGTAGAACAGATACTGTTACCTGCTCATGGTATTGGGGTAGATTTGGTGTCATTGATGATGCAGTTGGGTAAGCGCCAGATCAACACAGTCTGGACTGAGTGTGGGGCATTGCTGGCGGGGGCATTGCTAACTTTAGGGTTGGTGGATGAATTGGTTCTTTATGTTGCGCCAAAAGTGCTAGGTGATACGGCTTGTGGTTTGTTCACTATTCCTGAACTCAAAAATTTGGCAGAGGCGCCGGAATTTGACATTTTTGATGTACAGCAGGTGGGACCTGATCTTCGTCTGCGTCTGCGGCCTGTATACTGACTGAATATGTGAGTGTGGGTTAGTTTGCCTGTATTTATGCTCTGTTGCTAAATCGGCAGGCGCAGCTAACGAAAGAATATGATAGAATCCGCCCCCCTGCGGATATGAACAGATGGAAGGAAGGCTATGAACGTAATCAAAGGTGGTGTTGCAGCTCCACAAGCTCGTGTGGCGATTGCCATTGCACGTTTTAACAACTTCATTAATGACAGTCTGTTAGGCGGAGCGGTGGATGCGCTTGAGCGTATCGGTCAGGTTGCTTCAGAGAATATCACTGTTGTCTGGGTTCCTGGTGCTTACGAGTTGCCATTGGCAGTGAAGACATTGGTCGAAACTCAAAAATATGACGCTGTTGTCGCGCTAGGAACAGTTATCCGTGGTGGTACCGCTCATTTTGAATACGTTGCTGGTGAATGCAGTTCTGGTCTGTCTAGTGTGGCGATGGCTAGTGAAATTCCAGTAGCGTTTGGTGTTCTGACCACAGAAAGCATTGAACAGGCGATTGAGCGCGCTGGAACCAAAGCGGGTAATAAAGGTGCAGAAGCTGCATTAACCGCACTGGAAATGATCAATGTAATTAATGCCATTAAAGGCTGATTTTAGTTTTAATTAAGGGGAATCTTGTGAAACCTGCTGCTCGTCGTCGTGCTCGTGAGTGCGCTGTTCAGGCTATATATTCATGGCAATTATCTGGCAATAGCATTGCTGATGTTGAATTACAGTTTCTGTCGGAGCAGGACGTCACTGGTGTTGACGTAACCTATTTTCGTGAATTGCTGTCAGGAGTAGCTGTAAATGCGGCTAAGCTGGATGCTTTGATGGCCCCTTATCTTTCCCGTCAGCTCGAAGAGTTAGGTCAGGTAGAAAAAGCCATTTTGCGTGTTGCTATGTTTGAACTAAGTTATCGTGATGATGTCCCTTATAAAGTGGCTATTAACGAAGCTATCGAATTGGCAAAAGTCTTCGGTGCTGAAGATAGCCATAAGTTCGTAAACGGGGTACTGGATAAATCTGGCCCGGCAGTACGCAGAAAAAGATAAGCTACTGCTTGTCGGGTTTTTCCCACCGTAGACGATGATTTGTAAGGCCGGGATACCGGCCTTATGTTCATGATCATCAGTAACTTTTTGGGATTCTATTATGGTATGTGGCGAATTTGACCTCATTGCGCGTTATTTTGATCGTCGGGAGATTAGCCGGCGTGATGTAAATCTAGGTATTGGTGATGATTGTGCACTGATGACACTAGCCGATAAACAACAATTGGCGGTTAGTACGGATACCTTGGTTTCAGGCGTACATTTTTTACCTGATATTTCCCCTGAAGATTTAGCTTACAAATCTCTTGCTGTGAATCTGAGTGATCTGGCCGCAGTCGGCGCTGATCCTGCTTGGCTTTCATTGGCGTTAACATTACCGGAAGTGGATGAACGCTGGCTGGGTGGTTTCAGTGACAGTCTGTTTGAGCAGTTGCGTTATTATGGTATGCAGCTTATTGGTGGTGACACTACCCGCGGTCCGATGAGTCTGACGTTGACGATTCATGGTTTGGTTCCCGCAGGCAGGGCGTTACGGCGTACTAGCGCAAAAAATGGTGATTGGATTTATGTGAGTGGATCGTTGGGTGATAGTGCGGCGGGTTTGGCTCTGTTACAAAACCGTCTACAAATTTCTGATCCGGTATCCCGCAACTGGTTGGTTCAGCGTCATCTCAGGCCGCAACCTCGTATTTTACAAGGGCAAGCACTACGTGGCTTGGCAACATCAGCAATTGATTTGTCTGATGGTTTGATTTCCGATTTAGGTCACATTCTGAAAGCCAGCCGATGTGGAGCCAGAATAAATCTGGATGCGCTTCCTTACTCTGATGCAATGAAACAGTACGTTGAACCGCAACAAGCTTTGATGTGGGCTTTGAGTGGTGGGGAGGACTATGAATTGTGTTTTACCGTCCCGGAGAGGAATCGTGGTGCGTTGGAAATTGCGTTGGCGCATACCGGAGCTGGTTTTAGCTGTGTTGGACAGATTATGGCGGAATCGGAGGGCGTTCGTTATTACAGCAATAATAAAGAGATTAAATTAGATCTAAAAGGGTTCGATCACTTTATTACTGAGGAGGCACATGGATAAGGCAAAGTGTCGTTTACGGATGAGTAATCCCTGGCATCTATTAGCGACAGGTTTTGGTAGTGGGCTGTCGCCGGTTGTGCCGGGAACAATGGGATCGGCGGCGGCTATTCCATTCTGGTTATTGCTGGTCCAGTTTCCGGAATGGATTTGCTGGTTGGTTATTATTGTCGGGATGTTTTTCGGCATAATGATTTGTCAGCGTACTTCTGATGATATGAAAGTTCATGACCACGGTAGTATTGTCTGGGATGAATTTATCGGTATGTGGATCACATTGATGGCAATCCCTGTGGTTAATTGGCAGTGGATTTTGACCGGTTTTATGGTGTTTCGTATTCTCGATATGTGGAAACCGTGGCCCATTCGCTGGTTTGATCGCTATGTTCATGGCGGTTTAGGCATCATGTTGGATGATATTATTGCGGGTGTATTTTCTTTCGTGATTGTTTGGTTACTAGCGTTTTATCAGATTTTTATTTTCTGAGGTGTGGTGTAGATGGAAAGTCTAATGAAATTACTACAATTCCCGAACCCCTGAACAGGTTGCCACTGAAAGGTAATATCGTTGCTTTTTGCTTTATACTTCAGCATTTTCTTCTCTGGGCTAAGATTGCTTAATATCAAAATTAGGACTACGATAGCACTACAAAAATCAGCATGTACGAGGTATTAAATGGGTACTGAAACTTATGTTCGCACACGTATAGATCCTGCAATTAAGCAAGAGGCAACCGATGTTTTAGCTGCTATTGGGATTAAAATGTCTGACTTTCTACGCATTGCTGTAACGATGGTGGCCAAAGAAAAGGTGCTACCTTTCGAGATCAAGAAAATCCCTAACAGAGTTACTGTTGAGGCTATGAATGAGGCGAGAAGCTCAATGAATGCACGTTTTAACGATGCGGATGATTTAATTCATGACATTGAAAAAGACTGCGGCAAGTAAGCGCGCTAGCTTTCCGCGTCGCTCAGACTATACAAAACAGTTCGGTAAAGATTGGCAACGATTGAGCCGTTCTGGGCGCTATGACATGAACCGATTAAAATCTGTTGTAATGCTCCTCATTGCTAATGATTCACCTCTAGGAGCTGAATATAAAGATCATGAGTTAGTCGGAGATTGGGCTGGATTTAGAGAGTGTCATATTGGGGGGGATTTTCTTTTAATTTATCTTCTGGACGAACAGAAAAATGCAATAGAGTTTGTCAGAACCGGTACACATGCGGAATTGTTCGAGTGAGAAAGGAATTTAATAGGCTATTATTTCATTGATAACGAATTTCTATATCTTTCAAGTTGCCTCTTTGTTGGCTGCACTCACTCACCCCGGTCACATAGTTACCTATGCTCCCGGGGATTCGCTCCCTTGCCGTCGCGATCCATCTTGAAATCCATAGGGTATATACTCAGGAAAATAGCCTTTTATTGATGCTATTTTGAATACCTGCGGCATCAAGCCCTAACTCCGCTCTAATTTCTTCCTGACTACCTTGTGGCACAAATTGGTCAGGCAAGCCAATATTCAGAATTTGCACTAGGCGACCTTCCTGCATTAGTAGTTCATTAACGCCACTTCCGGCGCCGCCCATAATGGCATTTTCTTCCAGCGTGACCAATAAATCATGGTTATCAGCCATTTCTAATATCAATTCTTTATCCAGTGGTTTGACAAAACGCATATCAACAACAGTCGCATCCAGTGATTCTGCTGCTGTTATTGCATCAGGTAACAGAGTACCAAAGTTCAGGATCGCTACCTTCTTACCCTGACGGCGAATAATACCTTTACCAATTGGTAATTGTTCAAATGGTTGGGGTTCTGCCCCCGTTCCGGTTCCTCGTGGATAACGCACGGCTACAGGACCTTGCTGATAATGATAGCCAGTATGCAGCATCTGTCGGCATTCGTTCTCATCACTTGGCGCCATAATTACCATGTTGGGGATACAACGAAGGAATGAAAGATCAAAGGCACCTTGATGTGTCTGACCATCAGCACCTACGATACCGCCGCGATCTATTGCAAATAGAACAGGTAGATTCTGGATGGCGACATCATGGATAACTTGGTCATAAGCACGTTGGAGGAATGTCGAATAGATTGCAACAATTGGCCTGTAACCACCAATTGCCAAACCTGCGGCAAAAGTCACGGCATGTTGTTCTGCAATGGCGACATCGAAGTATTGATCAGGATATTCGCGGGAAAAACGTACCATACCAGAGCCTTCACGCATGGCAGGTGTGATCGCCATCAGCTTTTTGTCGTTAGCGGCCTCTTCGCATAACCAGTCTCCAAAGATTTTGGAGAAAGTAGGGCGGTTGTCTGAGCTTTTAGGTAATGCGCCAGTGGTCGGATCAAATTTAGGCACCGCATGCCAACTGATAGGATCTTTTTCGGCGGGGGCATAGCCACGACCCTTTTTGGTCATGATGTGCAGAAGCTGTGGCCCTTTCAATTCACGCATATTTTTCAGCGTTTGGGTCAATGTCAGTACATCATGTCCGTCGATGGGGCCAATGTAATTAAAGCCTAATTCTTCAAACAGAGTGCCAGGAACAACCATGCCTTTGATATGTTCTTCAGTTTTTTTCAGTAGCTCTTTAATCGGTGGTAGATTGGAAAAGACTTTTTTCCCGCCTTCCCGCAACGTGGTGTAGAGTTTACCGGATAGAAGTTGAGCTAGATGGTTGTTTAACGCTCCGACGTTCTCTGAGATGGACATTTCGTTGTCGTTAAGAATGACTAACATATCTGGGTCGATATCCCCGGCATGGTTCATCGCTTCGAAAGCCATCCCCGCGGTTATCGCACCATCACCGATAACACAAACTGTACGGCGGCCTTTGCCTTCGCGTTGAGCCGCAATTGCCATACCTAATCCGGCGCTGATAGAGGTTGATGAGTGACCAACACATAAGGTGTCGTATTCACTTTCATCTCGCCAAGGGAAAGGATGAAGCCCATTTTTTTGACGAATCGTATCAATACGATCTCGGCGCCCTGTCAGGATTTTATGAGGATAAGCCTGATGGCCGACGTCCCATACCAATTTATCGAAAGGTGTTTTATAGACATAATGCAACGCCACAGTCAGCTCAACGGTGCCAAGACCGGAGGCAAAATGACCACTGGAGCGACTGACACTGTTTAGCAGGAATTGCCGAAGTTCATCACATAATTTCGGCAGGCTCTCTTTTGGTAACATACGAAGCTCTTCAGGATTTTCCGCTAATGCCAATGTGGGGTATTTGGCTATATCAATGCTCATTTGATGCTCGTTAAGAAGTGTTTATTAATAGCGCTGCCAGTGGGTAAATTTACCGGCAGACCTTAGTTGTTACGTTCAATGATAAAGCTGGCAAGTGTGCGCAGCATTGCTGTGTTATAAGATTTATCTTCCAGTTTATTCAAAGCTTGTAATGCTTCTTGATACAGTTCGTATGCTTTTTTCTGTGCTTGTTCTAACCCCAATAATGCGGGGTAAGTGCTTTTTTCTAACTGTTGGTCACTGCCTTGGCGTTTTCCTATCATTTCGGTATCGCCAATGACATCAAGAATATCGTCTTGAACTTGGAATGCGAGGCCAATGGCCTGAGCATACTGATCTAATTCAGGTAAGGCATCATGCCCACTTTGGCCTGCGCCATATGCGCCCATTCTGACGGCGCAACGAATAAGTGCGCCCGTTTTATGGCGATGAATGTGTTCCAGCATATGGAGATCAATGTGTTTACCTTCCGCAGCTAAATCCAACGCTTGACCGCCGCACATACCAGCGATACCGCTGGCGGTTGCTAGTTCGGCAAGCATTTCAAGGCGATCTGCCGTTGTTACATCCGGCATTTCTCTTTTAGATAGGATTTCAAACGCCAGCGCCTGTAATGCATCTCCTGCCAAAATCGCGTGAGCTTCACCAAATTTTATGTGGCAGGTCGGTTGTCCACGGCGTAAATCATCGTTATCCATCGCCGGTAAATCGTCATGAATTAATGAAAAGGCGTGGATACATTCAACGGCTGCTGCTGGAGCATCCAGATTATTTGCAGATAATCCAAACAGTTCACCGACGGCATAAACTAAAAATGGGCGCAGACGTTTACCACCGAGTAAAGTGCCATGTTGCATTGTGTGAACGAGTGGATTGTCTGCAAATGCCAGTGAAGATAGTGTGCTTATCAGAACGTTATTGACTCGTTGTTGACAGATTTTAAGCTGTTCTTTAAATTGGGTTGAATTTTGTTCAGACATAGGCTTATTCAGTATCCGGGGAGAAATGACTCAGTGGAGATTGGACATCATCGTTAAGCAGAATCTGCACTCGCTGTTCTGCTTGTTGCAACGTTTGTTGCCCTCGACGGGCTAATTGAATACCACGCTCAAACTCGCTTAGGGCTTCTTCCAGTGCCAGTTCACCTGATTCTAGCCGGGCGACAATCTGTTCCAGCTCTTTTAATGAGCTTTCAAATGTCATTGCCGCCGCAGTTTCTGGCGTACTGTTTGTACTTTCTGATATTGCATTTTTCTTTGGCATAATTTTTTACTATTTACAGAGTTCGCCTAAGGGTTGCAGACTATCTTATTATGCTGGTGCAAACAAATCCTTAACTGATTTTGTGTTTTTTCCGGGCTATATCACGAGATAGTGTTATACTTCGCGGCCTGATTTGACAACCAAGACATACCATCAGTTTTTTTTATCAAAATGCCTAACTACTACTATAACTCACTATGAAGTTTATTATTAAATTATTCCCTGAAATCACGATCAAGAGCCAAACTGTTCGTTTGCGCTTTATTAAAATTCTCGCTAGTAATATTCGCAATGTGCTTAAAACGTTAGGAGATAATATTGCAGTGGTTCGCCATTGGGATAATATCGAAGTTCGTACTAAAGATGAAAACCTTGGCGCTCAAATTTGTGATGCGCTGACACGTATCCCCGGTATTCACCATATTCTGCAAGTAGAGGAGCGTGAGTTTCGTGACATGCATCATATCTTTGAACAAGCTTATGAGGCTTATGGCGAATCGCTCCACAATAAGACATTTTGCGTGCGGGTTAAACGTCGCGGTAAACATCAATTTACTTCCAATGAAGTAGAACGTTATGTCGGTGGTGGTTTAAACCAGCATATTGAATCTGCAAAAGTAAAACTCAATCATCCTGATGTGACTGTTAATCTGGAAATTGATCAAGATGTACTGATTCTGGTAAAAGCCCGTTATGAAGGAATTGGTGGTTTTCCTATCGGAACGCAGGAAGATGTATTATCTCTAATTTCTGGAGGCTTTGATTCTGGTGTTTCCAGCTATATGCTAATGCGCCGTGGCTGTCGTGTTCACTATTGCTTCTTCAATCTTGGCGGTTCTGCTCATGAAGTTGGTGTGAAACAGGTTGCTCATTATCTTTGGAATCGTTTTGGCAGTTCCCATAAAGTCCGTTTCGTTGCCGTGGATTTTGAACCTGTTGTCGCTGAAATTTTGGAAAAAGTTGATGACGGTCAAATGGGGGTGGTGCTTAAACGGATGATGGTAAGAGCGGCATCTAAAGTTGCAGAGCGTTATGGCGTGCAGGCGATTGTTACCGGTGAGGCTTTGGGACAGGTTTCCAGCCAGACACTCACTAATTTGCGTTTGATTGATAATGCATCGGATACGTTGATTCTGCGGCCGCTGATTTCTCATGATAAAGAGCACATTATCAGGTTGGCACGTGAAATAGGCACTGAGGATTTTGCCCGTACAATGCCTGAATTCTGTGGTGTTATTTCAAAAAGCCCGACAGTAAAAGCTGTTAAAGCTAAAATTGAAGCAGAAGAGGCGAATTTCGATTTTAATATTTTGGAAAAAGTTGTCAGTGAAGCTCAGAATATTGATATTCGCCAGATCGCAGAACAAAGCAATCAGCAAGTGGTTGAAATTGAAACGGTGACAGCGTTCGCTCCGACGGATGTGTTATTGGATATTCGTTCGCCTGATGAACAAGATGATCGGCCATTGCAGTTAAATGGTGTGGAAATTAAATCATTGCCATTCTATAAGTTGAGCAGTCAGTTTGGTGATTTGCCAAAGGATAAGACTTATTTGCTCTATTGTGAACGTGGGGTAATGAGTCGTTTGCAGGCACTCTATTTATCTGAGCAGGGTTTTGATAACGTGAAAGTTTATCGGCCTTAATTGCTTCAATTCTATGTTTCGGGGTTCCTATTACGTGAACCCCGAATCGTATAAAGTAAGGTGTTTTTGTCTATTTTTTCAGTCCTGATAAGAATATACACCTAGTGGTAATATGAGTTGAGCTGCCACCTCGGCTGCTGTTGCTCGTCCTTTTAATAATTCAATGAGTTTTAATGCGAAATCAAAAGCTGTCGCTGGCCCTTGGCTGGTCAATAGATTGACACGATCATCAAAACAGACTCGGCAATCAATCCATTTATCGGATGAAATTTTGTCTTGCAAACCGGGGTAGCCGGTCATTTTGCCAGTAGGGAATAAATTATGGTGTTCAAGCACGATAGCAGGCACGGCACAAATTGCAGCGATAATTTTTCCTTGATAATGTGCCTTGCGGATTTTTTCGATAACTAGTGGATTATTACGGAAACACTCGGCACCCTGCATACCGCCGGGTAAGATGATGGCATCGAAAGATTCATCAATAACTTTTTCCAGAGGGACATCAGCAACCAATTTCACACCTCTGGAGCAAGTTAAAACTAATTCTCCATCGCTGGCGGTGCTGGCGATCGTAACACTGATGCCAGCGCGTACCAGTAAATCAATGGTTGCAACGGCTTCTATTTCTTCACTACCGTGAGTTAGGCAGATGAGTGCTGAAGGATTCATAATCATCTTTCCTTATGTTTTACTAGGTTATAGATACGGGTATTTTCAGGGGTAGAAAGACCATGTGCACGGGCCCGGCGTAATAAATAACCAGTGATATAGTCAATTTCAGTGCGACGCTTTGCGCGGACATCCTGCAACATGGATGAGTAGTTTTTTGCTGTAAGCTTAATCACATCGTAGACATAGGCAATCAGCTTGTCGATAGTGGTATGGATGTTTTCTCGTTGCATAACCTGAATAATTTCTTCGCACAAAATATTCAATTGTTCCGGGTAGCGAAGCAGATCTTCATTTTGGCATTCATAAAGCGCAGTCAGCGGGTTTACGACACAGTTAGCGGCAAGTTTCAGCCAACTAATCGAGAGAATTTCATTATGCCATGCAACATCTGGCAAAGATTGATGTAATACATTAGCCAGAGAGCTAAGCCCAGTTGCATTTGACGTTGCTGGGCCAATATGGGTTAGCCCGGAAGCGGTATGATAAACCCGTTGGTCATCCTGATATGCACCATGCGTTGTGACGCCAAGCAGTATTGGATTAGGCGCTGATAATAGTTCTTCTTGGGTACCCATACCATTGTGTAGTAATAAGATTGGGCAATTAGGTGAAAGTTTGGGGAGTAAATTATTCACTGCATCAGCGACTTGCCATGCTTTCAAACAGACAATCAGTAATTCGCTGTTGGCAAGATGGTCGTTGTTATTAGTTGGGATTGGTTGGTTGAAGACTTGCCCATTCATTTCGTCAATATGAACAGATAAATAAGACCGAGAACTTTTTAGCCAACCCTGTACTTGATGTTTTTGTTGTGATAATGCTGCTAGCCACAGTTTTCCTATAGCGCCACAGCCAAGAACGGTTATCTTCATATACACCTTTTGAAAGACGCTGCCATAATATTGGATGGAAATAATAAGATCCCGCTAATCCGAGTATAGCGCTTTTGCTGACAATGGAAAGCGGTTATCATGCCAACTTATTGATTATCAGGAGGTCATGGATAATGCCATCTTTCGATATTGTTTCAGAAATTGATATGCATGAAGTTCGCAACGCGGTAGAAAATGCGCAGCGCGAGCTTGCTAGCCGTTGGGATTTCCGTAATGTCAGCGCCAATTTCGAGTTAAATGAAAAAAATGAATCTATCAAGATTGCCAGTGAGTCAGATTTTCAGGTAAATCAGTTGGTTGATATCATGCGTGAAAAGTTGGCTAAACGTGGTATCGATGGTGCTGCATTGAATATCCCTGATGATATGTTGCACAGTGGTAAAACTTACAGCGTTGAAGCGACTCTGAAGCAGGGGATTGATACCCCTACGGCGAAAAAGATCGTGAAGCTGATTAAGGATAGTAAGCTGAAAGTACAGGCACAGATTCAGGGTGAGCAAGTGCGAGTGACAGGTAAAGCTCGTGATGATTTGCAAAGTGTTATGGCATTAGTTCGTGGCGCAGAGCTGGGACAGCCATTCCAGTTTACTAATTTTCGGGATTGATTTTCCGACTAATGGATTGATATATCTAGCCTAATGTGGAGTGGGGTATTCCTGACAAGGAATCCCACTCCCAATCTCCCTTAATATCGAATCGGAGTGAGTAGGGGTTATCTGGTTTGATACTTAATCTATCGTGTTATTATTAGCTATCAATTGCTCAAGTTGTGCTCTGCTTGTCAGCTTAGTATCTACTTTTATGTAAGCACTATGCTCCTCCGGAACAATAACGACCTCGCAAACGCCTGGCTGAACAAGAATTTTTTGTTCCAGCAATGCCTTATTGACTATATTCTCTGGTAGAGAAATTCTGATGCTGCTGACATATGCAGGTTGTTTCATTGTTATGCTAATAATGAGCCAAATGATTGTCAGAACGATACCTGCCGCAAATACCAGCGGTGCTCCTTTTAATTCATATAACCAACCACCGAGGCCACCCCCTAAAGCGACACCTAAAAATTGGCTGGTGGAGTAGATACCCATTGCTGTACCTTTATAACCCGCTGGTGCTTCTTTACTGATAAGTGATGGCAGGATAGCTTCCATTACATTGAAAGCAATAAAGAAAATTTGTATGCCGATAAAAATCACCCATAAGTGATGTCCCGCCGCCCACAATACAATTTCAGCAATCAGTAGCATCGTGATACACAGTGAAAACACTTGTTTCATGCGGCGCTTTTTTTCTGCGTAAATAATGAAAGGTAAAACAGATAAGAATGAAACTAGCATAGTGATCAGATAAACCTTCCAGTGTTGTTGGGTAGGGAGCCCCGCTTGTTGCATCACCAAAGGAAGGGCGACAAAACTTGCCATTAACAAAGTGTGCAAACTGAGAATGCCAAAGTTAAGTTTCAGCAACTGGCTATCAGCCAGAACCTTACTGAAACTGTGACGAACAATGCCTGATTCACGGTTA
This sequence comes from Photorhabdus sp. HUG-39, assembly GCF_963878365.1. Taxonomy (NCBI): domain Bacteria; kingdom Pseudomonadati; phylum Pseudomonadota; class Gammaproteobacteria; order Enterobacterales; family Morganellaceae; genus Photorhabdus; species Photorhabdus sp. HUG-39. The sequence continues at coordinate 20,979 of NZ_CAWNWY010000002.1, forward strand.
ATAATGTGTTTATCGGTGGAAGGAACAGCAAATAATGTTATCAGAATGCCACTACCGGCCAGAATGGTAATTCCCCAAAATAGGCCATTTAATCCAATGGCATTCGTAAGGATTGGGCCAAGTACAATGGCGATGGCGAAAGTTATTCCGAAACTAATGCCAATAAAAGCCATTGCTTTAGTTCGATTTTGTTCACGGGTTAAATCAGAAAGTAGCGCCATAATTGCAGCAGATATCGCTCCAGCGCCTTGTAACGCTCGTCCAATTATTATGCCCCAGATGGAGTCACTGAGAGCAGCAATAATACTGCCAAGGACGAATAGCAATAATCCACCAACAATTAAGGGCTTACGGCCAATTTTGTCAGAAAACAGGCCAACAGGGATCTGGAAAATTGCTTGGGTTAGACCATAAATGCCAATGGCGATGCCAATAAGTGTTTCGGTGGCATCTTTTAGATGAAGTCCATAGGTTGTTAATACAGGAAGAACCATGAACATGCCTAGCATTCGCAGAGAAAAAACTGAACCTAGGCCCCATGTCGCCCGAAGCTCAAGTGGCGTCATTTTATTATCGTTCATGATTACCTCGAAATATTTTGATGCGTCATTGTAGATAGGTTTTCAATAAGGGGTAAATAGTTAATTGAATTAATAATATTGAAGTATTAAGGAGAGGGGATAACAGGCTGGAAGGAAACTGATGGCAGAGGGGGTAGCGACTGCCATCAGGGAAAATTACCGGACGTAAGTTAGGAAGGCTTCTGAGGGCACATGTGGGTCAATAGACATCATGACACTCAGGGAAGTGATTGCCACAATGGAAAATATAAATAATTTACGAGCCCAAATGCGGTCATTATCAGTTTTGTAACCGGATAACGCCATTCCTAGCCACCAGACGCTCACTGCTGCTGCAACAACCAGATATTTGTAACCAGCGTAACCGCTGATGGCTAACATAAGGGTTGCAATCATAAATGCCAGGATATAAAGGATAATGTGGTTTTTCGCCACAGATATGCCTTTAATGACGGGCAGTACAGGAATATTGGCTGCCTGGTAATCTTTGAAACGAAAAATAGCAATGGCGTAGGAGTGCGGCATTTGCCACAGGCTGAAAATCAGTAACAGGATCAACGCGCCCGTATCAAACTGACCAGTTACTGCACAATAACCAATAACCGGAGGTGCAGCACCGGACAAACTGCCGATCAACGTGCCATAAACAGATTTCCTTTTCATATAGAGGCTGTAAACCCCTACATAGATGACAAAACCGATAATCGCTAATTGCATTGCTAAAGCATTGGCTGCTGCATAGAGCAGCACTATGCCAGCAATACCCAGTATTGATGCATAAATCAGGCTGATTTTCGGATCAATAAGCCCTTTTACAAGGACGCGGTTTTTTGTTCTTTCCATGATCCGATCGATGTCACGGTCAATGTAGTTGTTAAATACACAACCAGAAGCCACGACTAATGAAACGCCGAGCAGAGTCGAGATGAACAAAGGGTAATCAATCACCCCTTTCGAGGCGAGTAGAAAACCACCGATCACAGAAATTAAATTGCCGAAAATAATTCCTGGTTTAGTTACTTGCAGGTATTGCTTAATCATATATGCAGCTCTTTAATCAACCATCATATTAATGTTGAGGTTGTACATAATCCATAGTGAGCCAACAACAACAATACCGATAATCAAGATAGTGAACAGCAATGCGACTAAGTTCCAGCGCTCTTCTGACGAAGTGTTCATGTGCAGGAAGTAAATAAAATGAACAATAATCTGCACCACAGCCAGAGCGACTACTGTTGTCAGGATAGTCGTATGGGAGGCGGAACCATCCATTACTATCCAGAACGGAATCACTGTCAGGATGACCGAAAGAACAAAGCCGATCAGATAAGACTTTAGGCTACCGTGGCTAGCTCCAGTATGAGCGGTATTGGAATGACTCATTACATAGCTCCTAACAGATAAACAACGGTAAATACACAGATCCATACCACATCCAGGAAGTGCCAGAACAAGCTCAGGCAGTTCAGACGGGTTTTATTTACATCAGTTAAACCGCGGCGGGTTACTTGGATTATCATGATGATAATCCAGACCAGACCACAGGTAACGTGGATACCGTGAGTAGCAACCAGTGCGAAGAATCCGGACAAGAATGCACTGCGGTCAGGGCCGTGGCCGTCAACAATCAGGTGATGGAATTCGTACAATTCCATCGCCACGAAGCCAAGGCCGAACAGGAAAGTCATACCGAGCCAGGCGTTAACTTGGCCGACTTTTCCTTTGTTCATGCCTAACATGGCAAAGCCATAAGTGATACTACTGAATAACAGTAGGAAAGTTTCGACCAATACGAAAGAGAGGTCGAAAATCTCTTTACCCGATTTGCCGCCTGCGGTTCCGTTAACGAGTACTGCATAAGTCGCAAATAGACATGCGAACAAAATACAGTCACTCATCAAGTAGACCCAGAAACCGAATACTTTAGTGGCTCCCGCATCGTGGTGCCCGTGATGCTCGTGGGCATGATTGTGGTTAGTCATAGTTTCAGTTGACATGGTTCAGACCTGCCTTGCTAATTTGTTCATGGTGTTGATTCTCAATTTGCTCAACTTCAGCAACGGGTACGTAGTAATCAACATCTTCATCAAAGCTTTTTGCAATCCAAGTGATAATCATGCCCGCAAAGCCTGCGATAGCTAGCCACCAGATATGCCAAATCATGGCGAAACCAAACAGCAAGCTGAAGCCAGCAATAATTACACCCGCACCGGCATTTTTAGGCATATGAATTTCTTCATACTTAGCAGGACGTTTATAAGCTGTGCCTTTTTCTTTCATATCCCACCATGCATCACGCGCTTGCACATGTGGAACGTCAGCAAAGTTATAAAACGGTGGTGGAGAAGATGTTGCCCACTCCAGAGTACGCCCGCCCCAAGGGTCGCCGGTCAGGTCACGGTTTTGGTCACGGTCACGGATACTAACGTAGAATTGAATGACCTGACACAGGATACCAACGGCAATCAGTGCAACACCAATCGCGGAGACGACCAGCAGAGTATGGAATTCAGGGTTGATATCTTGGCTAATACGACGAGTCATCCCCATAAAGCCGAGCGCGTAAACTGGCATAAAGGCGATAAAGAAGCCGATAATCCAGAACCAGAATGCGCGGATACCCCATTTTTCGTTCAGTGTGAAACCGAAAGCTTTCGGGAACCAGTAAGCAGTACCAGCAAAACAACCGAAGACAACACCACCGATAATAACGTTATGGAAGTGTGCGATCAGGAACAAGCTGTTATGCAGAACGAAGTTTGCGCCTGGAACTGCCAGCAGAACGCCAGTCATACCACCGATAGAGAAGGTGACGATGAAGCCAACGGTCCACAGCATCGGTGTTTTATACTCAATACGGCCTCGATACATTGTGAACAGCCAGTTGAAGATCTTAACGCCTGTCGGAATCGAGATAATCATGGTGGCTATGCCAAAGAAGGCGTTAACGTTCGCACCCGAGCCCATCGTAAAGAAGTGGTGCAGCCATACAATGAACGACAGTACGGTAATGGCAATGGTTGCCCATACCAGAGAAGTATAGCCGAACAGTCGTTTTTTCGAGAACGTCGCAGTCACTTCAGAGAAAACACCAAAGACCGGCAACACCAGAATGTAAACTTCAGGGTGACCCCAAGCCCATATCAGGTTGATGTACATCATCATGTTGCCACCCATATCATTGGTGAAGAAATGGGTGCCCATGTAGCGGTCAAAAGTTAGCAGGGCAATGGTCACTGTCAGAATCGGGAATGCGGCGATGATCAATACGTTAGTACAGAGTGCTGCCCAAGAGAATACAGGCATTTTCATCATGGACATGCCAGGAGCACGCATACGCAGGATCGTCGCAAAGAAGTTAACGCCTGTCAGCAAGGTACCAATGCCGGATATCTGAAGACTCCATATCCAATAATCGACCCCAACGCCTGGGCTATATTCTATACCTGAGAGCGGAGGATAAGCTAACCAGCCGGTCTGAGCGAATTCACCTACACCCAGAGAGATGTTAATCAGTGCAACGCCGACGACGAAAAACCAGAAGCTCAGTGAGTTCAGGAATGGGAATGCCACGTCACGAGCGCCGATCTGTAGTGGAACCACGACGTTCATCAGACCGACAACAAAAGGTGTCGCCATGAAGAAAATCATGATGACGCCGTGGGCGGTAAAAATCTGGTCATAGTGATGCGGTGGCAGGAAACCTGCTTCACTCGCAGAGGCGACAGCCTGCTGACCACGCATCATGATGGCATCGGCAAAGCCACGGAGCATCATGACCAGCGCCACGATAATGTACATAATACCGATTTTCTTGTGGTCAACGCTGGTTAACCACTCGCTCCATAGCCATTTCCATTTACGGAAATAGGTCAGGGCTCCGACAATTGCGAGCCCTGCTAAGAGAATCCCTGCAAGAGTAACCATGACAATGGGCTCATGCAGTGGGATTGCATCAAGTGTTAATTTTCCCAACATTACTTTATTCCTCAACTCCGGCATGAGCAGTTTCGCTCATATTCATGTTATGACCTGTCGTTGCACCGTGGCCGCCATGCATATTCATGTTGCCCATAAATTTGGCAATAATGTCTTGATACAGGTTAGGTTTAACGCTTGAGAAGTATTCAACCGGATGATTCTGGCTTTGTTTGGCTAACTCATCAAATGCTTGCATGGTATCCAAGGTTTTGGGAGAGGCTTTCACTTTTTGAACCCATTGTTCAAAACCTTCCCGATCTGCGGTAGCGGTAGCAGTAAATTTCATGCCAGAGAAGCCGTGACCACTATAGCTACTGGACAAACCTTTATAAACGCCAGGTTCATCGGCAATTAAGTGAAGTTTAGTCTGCATACCAGCCATTGCATAGATTTGACCACCTAATTGCGGGATGAAGAATGAGTTCATCACGGAATCAGAGGTGATTTTGAAGTTAATAGGCACTCCGGTAGGAAAAGCAATTTCGTTAACTGTAGCAATACCTTGCTCCGGGTAAACGAATAGCCATTTCCAATCAAGAGAGATGACTTCAATAGTTACGGGTTTTTCATCGCTAACCAGTGGTTTATATGGGTCAAGCTCGTGGGTTGTTTTCCAAGTAATGGTTGCTAAAATAATAATGATAATGATAGGAACGGTCCATACTACCAGCTCAATTTTATTTGAGTGCGCCCAGTTAGGGCGATAGGTAGCACTTCTGTTGGCTTCGCGGTAACGCAGGGCAAAAGTGAATGCCATGATGATTACCGGAATAACGATGATCAGCATCAGGCCAATAGCCGTGAGTATCAGCGTTTTTTGTTCAGCGCCGATGGCGCCTTTAGGGTTCATCAATACCATATCGCAGCCACTCAGCACAAGAGTAGCCGCTAGTATTGACAATATCCCAATACTTTTATTGTATTTCATAAGTCTCATCTAACGACTCCAAATAACAAAAGCTCTATTGTCGTTTCATCAGTGCGGGCATTCTACGGTAAGGCTACTGGAGTGTAAACATTTGTAATAGTTAGTTGAGGGGTTGTTACCCTTTATGTCGATGGGATCACATGCAAGTGGAGGATTAATCAGAAGTTAGCTTGAAAAGGTTATTTAATTGTAACGAAATAGGGCGGAAATACGAATTTATACTAAAGTTATTTTATATTTTTTAGAGAAGAGGAAAAAAATATAAAAATTTGCTTTAAAAATTTCCGCCGCGGCCATTTTATTTAAGAATTAAATTAATTGTGAGCCACTTTTGGTAGCTCACAATTAAAATCAATAATTAGAAATTATATTTGATAGTGTAAACAATCCCATCCTGCCAGAAGTCTTCACCCAGTTTATGATCGGCATATCGATATTGAATGCCAGTTGTGAAGGATTTGTGAGGTGTCCACCATAACGCTATTGCACCATTGGTACCATTCCGTCCACCGTTGCCGTAGCGTTCATTTCGATTAAGTTCTATTTCATTCCAGTTAGTTATGCTGAATTTTTCTTCCCAGAGTTGAAAGTCGTAACCCGCAACCCAACCAACGACATAGCCGTTATTACCGGAGTAGAAAGTTTGGTCAACATAGTGCAGCGCCACAAACGGTTTGAACCAGACACCAGCGAAATCAGTGTTGTAGCCAATACCATAGAGGGTATTTACCTCATGGAAGTTCCCGCCATGTGCTGTACCTGGGAGCGAATAAGTACCATAAACATGACCATAGAGATTGAAACCTGTATCAGCCAGATAAAAGCGACCGGTTGTTTTAAAAGTGTATCTTTGGTTATCCCCTGGTTCAGCATGCTGATTGTTGAAAGCATTTTCCAGATCAAAGAACCCGTATAGTTCACCCCAGTTAAATCCGGCTCCGCCTTCCAGTTCTAAGTAGGCAAAGTCGTCTTTATGAGAGGTTTGCCCTGACTTGTGTGTGGTATGGCTAGTCCAGTCGAGGTAGTTCATGCTGATATTAGCAAAGCCCCCTTGATATTCAGCATAAGCTGGAACTGAGACGGTGGTGAATAAAGCAGTAGCCAGAATGGTTGTTCTCATAAATTTCTCTAACGCATCCATGAAAAGAGGTTTTGGGTTTCAAAGCTATATTAAATAACCCTTAAAATGGTAGTCTGATTCTACGCGGATATGAATATTGAACAATCAAATAATTACTCGAAAATAGCACTTTTGGGCAAATGACTATTTGAAGTGTGATCGCTATCACTTAACTATTTAAAAAGAGGGCAGAGATATCAAAGGCTGACCGTCGTCAACCTTTAATAAATTAACTTAATGTTTTCGCCTTTTAAGCCAATTTGTTCCTTCTTAATGCGAGATAATCTAGAAAGCTACCGAGAATGATGCCTGTGATACCAATCTGTGCTGCCCATAATAGCAATGTTTCGGCCAGATAAGGTGCATGAGTCCAGTTAAGAGCATTGGTGGTGATGGTAAATAACCAGAATGTGAGCAAGATGCTTGCTAATGATAGTAAGCCAAGCGCTAGACGATAGGAATTTTTGAATTCAGTACGTGGCATAAAATCGTTAGTTCGCTGGGTATAAACCAGAGTCTGGCGGCAGATAAATAACAGTAATAAGCCTGGAACAGAGGCCGCTATAGAGAATAGATAGAAGTTTGGCCAGCCATGTAATTCAACGAACCAACCCGCAATTGGGCCGACATAGACTCGTCCAACAGCAGATAAAGCAGATAATAAAGCAAATTGTGTTGCAGAGAACGATTTATGACATAACGCCATAAGTAAGGCAACAAATGCAGCGGTTCCCATTCCGCCACAGATATTTTCCAGAAAAATGGCGCTGCCCATAGTGTAGATATTTTTGTCAGTAATGGATAACAGCCAGTATCCAATATTGGAAATCGCTTGCAGGATGCCAAAGATCATGAGTGAGCGGAATAAACTCCATCGTTGCATTAAATAACCACCATATAATGCACCAACGATAGTTGCTGCTAATCCCAGCGTTTTGTTGATCATTCCAACTTCACCAGCATCAAAGCCAATACCTCGGATAAGAAATGGGGTACTTAGGCTGGCAGCAAAGGCATCTCCCATTTTATACATGACAATTAACAGTAGTATCAGCCATGCATTATTGCGATTAAAAAAATCGACTAATGGCTCTATTGCGGCTTGCTGGAGTGTTTTTGGTGACGGAGCGTCAATTTCAGGCTCTCTAGCTTTTAACGTCGCATAGACGCCAATCAGCATCAGTCCAGCCATCAACCAGTAGGTGTGTTGCCAGCCAATATAGCGGTCTGCGATCCATAATGCTAACCCGCCTGAAACTAACATGGCTAATCGATAACCAAATACCGAAACGGCAGCACCTACACCCCGCTCTTCGCTACTCAATAAATCGGTTTTATAAGCATCAAAGACGATATCCTGTGATGCAGAACAGAAAGCGACGGTTACTGCCAGTGTGGCTAGCCACCATAAATGTTGAGATGGCTGGAGAAAGCCCATTGCCGCGATACTGGCTATAAGTAATAACTGTGTAACAAGTAGCCAACCACGGCGACGTCCAAGAAAAGGGGGGATAAAGCGGTCCATAAAAGGGGACCAAAGAAATTTGAAAACATACGCTTGGCCGACAAGAGAAAAAAAGCCAATTGTTTTCAGATCAACGTCTTCAACGGTCATCCATGCTTGCAGGGTGCTGGCGGTCAATGCGAGCGGTAAACCAGAAACAAAGCCGAGTAAAAGCAGAATTCGTGAATTATGTTGGGTAAAAACGGTGAGATAACGATAAGACATGTGCCTCCCAAAACCCTGCCCTTTGCGGGCAGAGTAAATAATTAATCCTTTAATTAGCGAGCATTTTGTTTGATGAAATTACTGACGGAAGGATCTTGAGCCATATCTGCTATGACTTCTGATAATACAGTATTGACTGCATCAGCAATTTTCTCATTAGTTGCGCCTAAAGGACCTTGTACATTGTAACTAGTGCGGTAATTCTTAACTTGTTTACTGCCATTTTGCGCTGTACTAATGATGGAAATATCGGCTTTTGTTGAAATATTATGGCGCAGGCTACCTTCTTTAACGTCTGCATATAAATTGTTCACAATAATTTGCAGATTGGCATTGGCTGGAGAGCCAATCATATAACCACGAGCGGTCATCTGTTTTTCCAGGATTTCCTGGAGTAGAAAGCGCAGATCACGGGATGGTTTCAGTATTTCCAGCTTTGCATTGCGGTTAACTTGAGCAAGTGTTTGAGACTGACGATTGTCGGCACCGCTAATACTGATGGTAATCGCACCCATCGTTGGGTCTGCTGTTGGCAATGTAATTTTAGGTTCGATGGTCAGGGTATTGCTGGGAGCTGCACAGCCTGCAAGAAGAAAAAGTGCAATGAGTGGGAATAAAATTCTTTTCAACATGTTAATTTTCTCATCAGTGATAAGGATATCCAGTAATACTTATCAATAGCATAAATTACGTCAATAATAGCACTGCCTTTTGATCATGGCATATCTCTGATGGGGTAAACGCATATAAAAACCTTATGATGTAGGATTCGATTGAAAGATATTTTAATGCGTTGATGCTATAACTTATGGAGAATAGACTAAAATTATTAGTATGGTTGGTAGTACGACTACTGTGCGGTTAAGGGGAATGATATGGTGTATCAGGATATAGAAGAGAAATTACAGGTTGCATTTAATCCCTCATATCTTGAGGTCATTGATGAAAGTTATCGTCACAATGTACCCATAGGTTCTGAAAGCCATTTTAAGGTCGTAATCATCAGCAATAAATTTGCTGGTGAACGTATGCTAAACCGCCATCGTTCTGTTTACAGCGTATTATCGGCAGAATTGTCCGCAGGTGTTCATGCTTTGGCGTTGCATACCTATACAGAAAAAGAGTGGAATGAATTGCAGGATACTGTTTTGGCGTCACCGGCATGTCGTGGGGGTAATATTGTTGCCTGAAATCCGCTGATTGATGCTTAATTTGGGGCGTTTTCTTACACAACTGAATAAATCCAGTGAACGGTCTTCGGGCCGTTTTTACGTTTTATATATGATACATTTTGGATGCAAATTTAGCCGCTGAATAATCGTTATCCTGTGAAGTTGATGAATAGTTCGGGCTTTTTTCAGCAATTCTCGACTCACACCCTCTGCATCGCTATAATGTCGCGTCTAATTTTTAGAATGGTTTCGGGACGCTTCTGACATCAGGGATTCTCGGTTTTTAAATGCGACCGCCCCGGTTCGTAGAGAGTGTTGCGATTGGTACATAAAATATGTGCTGGTTGTGTGGTCTCTGGAGTTGACCGAGCACTATGATTTTTTTGAGGTAAAAAAATGCAAGTTTCTGTTGAAACCACTCAAGGCCTTGGGCGTCGTGTGACAATCACCGTTCCTGCTGCCGATGTTGAGAAAGCAGTTAGTAGTGAGTTGGTCAATGTAGCAAAAAAAGTTCGTATCGATGGTTTCCGTAAAGGCAAAGTGCCTATGAACGTTGTTAAACAACGTTACGGTGCTTCTGTCATTCAGGACGTTCTGAGTGATCTGATGCAACGTAACTTTATTAATGCAATCATCGAACAAAAAATTAATCCAGTAGGTGCGCCAAGTTATGCACCAGAACAATTCAAAAATGGTGAAGATTTCACTTACTCTGTAGAGTTTGAAGTTTATCCAGAAATTGAATTGAAAGATCTGGAATCTATTGAAGTTGAAAAGCCCGTTGTTGAAGTAAAAGGCGAAGATGTTGATGCAATGCTGGAAACATTGCGTAAGCAGCAGGCTAATTGGAAAGAAACTGAAGAAGCTGTTGGTGCAGAAGATCGTGTGACTGTTGACTTCAATGGTTCTATCGATGGTGAAGAGTTTGAAGGTGGTAAGGCTTCTGATTTTGTTCTGGCTATGGGGCAGGGTCGTATGATCCCAGGTTTTGAAGAGGGCATTATTGGCCATAAAGCTGGGGAAGAATTTACCATTGATGTGAATTTCCCAGAAGATTATCACGCTGAAAATCTGAAAGGCAAAGCTGCTAAGTTTGCAATCACGTTGAAAAAAGTGGAACAGCGTGAGCTGCCAGAGTTTAATGAAGAATTCATCAAACGTTTCGGTATTGCTGATGGCACTGTTGATGGTCTGCGTGCAGAAGTACGTAAAAATATGGAACGTGAACTGAAAAATGCAGTTCGTAACCGTATTAAATCTCAGGTTATCGAGGGATTAGTTAAAGTTAACGAAATCGAAGTTCCTGCTGCTGCTGTTGATAGCGAAATTGATGTTCTGCGCCGTCAATCTGCTCAGCGTTTCGGTGGCAATGAAAAACAAGCTTTGGAACTGCCTCGTGAACTGTTTGAAGAACAGGCTAAGCGTCGCGTTGTTGTTGGTTTGTTATTAGGCGAAGTTATCAGTAGTAATGAACTGAAAGCTGATGAAGAACGTGTTAAAGCATTAATTGAGGAAATGGCTTCTGCCTATGAAGCACCTCAAGAAGTGATCGAATTCTATGGTAAAAACCAAGAATTGATGAATAATGTTCGTAATGTTGCTTTAGAAGAACAAGCTGTTGAAGTTCTTCTGGGTAAAGCAAAAGTTTCTGAAAAAGAAACAACTTTCAATGAGTTAATGAATCAGAATCAAATGGCATAAGCTTTAGTTTTGTCATGAGATAATGAATTTATCATCTCAGTGAAATGAACCCGCAGATTAACCTGCGGGTTTTTTTATAAATTAAGAGGCAAGATTTTTCTTGAAAAAAGTGGGTTTACCCTCAGATCCTTTTTAATATTATGTATATGATTGCAAAATTTTTCAGGGGGGATTCCCCCTTGATTGGCTAACTTTGAATCATGGTCATCATCGCTTATCTCAAGTAGAATTGGTTATGAATGGCACCAACATGAATTCTATTAGGAGACGAAAATGTCATATAGCGACAAGCGGGATCAATATGCGCCTCACATGGCTTTGGTGCCGATGGTAGTTGAACAGACTGCTCGTGGAGAACGTTCATACGATATCTATTCTCGCTTATTAAAGGAGCGTATTATTTTCCTGACCGGTCAGGTTGAAGATCACATGGCAAATCTGGTTGCAGCTCAGATGTTGTTTCTTGAAGCAGAGAATCCGGAAAAAGATATTTTCTTATATATCAATTCACCAGGTGGTGTGATTACTGCGGGAATGTCCATCTATGATACGATGCAGTTTATTAAACCGGATGTCAGTACTATTTGTATGGGGCAGGCATGTTCAATGGGAGCATTCTTGTTGACTGCTGGGGCAAAGGGAAAACGTATCTGTTTGCCAAATTCCCGGGTTATGATTCATCAGCCATTAGGCGGTTTCCAGGGGCAAGCTACAGATATTGAAATTCATGCTCAGGAAATACTGAAAGTAAAATCGCGTATGAATGAATTGATGGCAAAACATACGGGAAGACCTATTGAAGAGATCGCGAAAGATACAGAACGTGATCGTTTCTTGTCAGCAGACGAAGCCGTAGAATATGGATTGGTTGATAAGATTTTCACCCATCGCGATTAATTTATTATTCCCAGAAGCTATAATATACCCTATGGATTTCAAGATGCATCGAGATGGCAGAGAGCGAATCCCCGGGAGCATAGGTAATTATGTGACCGGGGTGAGTGAGTGCAGCCAACAAAGAGGCGACTTGAAAGATAACGGGTATATAAACATTCGGCTTACCACTTGGTAAGGCTATGACGTTCGGGGTAATAGCAGAAGTTTCCTGCTTTGCCAGACGAATCTGGGTGAGCAGTTGATAAAGTGAGGTTGTGACTGATGACAGATAAGCGCAAAGACGGTTCAGGAAAGCTGCTGTATTGCTCTTTCTGCGGGAAAAGCCAACATGAAGTGCGAAAATTGATTGCTGGCCCGTCAGTGTATATCTGCGATGAATGTGTGGATTTATGTAACGACATCATTCGCGAAGAAATTAAAGAGCTTGTACCACATCGTGAGCGTAATGCATTACCAACGCCTCATGAAATTCGTCAGCATTTGGATGACTATGTGATTGGTCAGGAAACGGCGAAAAAAGTGTTGGCGGTTGCTGTTTATAACCATTACAAGCGGTTACGTAATGGTGATACCAGTAACGGTGTTGAATTAGGTAAAAGTAATATCCTGCTGATTGGGCCGACAGGGAGTGGTAAAACACTATTGGCTGAAACATTGGCCCGTTATCTTGATGTTCCTTTTACTATGGCAGATGCGACTACGCTGACTGAAGCGGGATATGTGGGAGAAGACGTAGAAAACATTATTCAGAAATTACTGCAAAAATGTGACTACGATGTGCAAAAAGCTCAGCGCGGTATTGTTTACATTGATGAAATTGACAAGATTTCACGTAAATCTGATAACCCGTCAATTACTCGGGATGTTTCAGGTGAGGGTGTACAGCAAGCGCTGCTGAAATTGATTGAAGGTACAATTGCTGCGGTTCCTCCTCAGGGGGGGCGTAAACATCCACAACAGGAGTTTTTACAGGTAGATACCTCTAAGATCCTGTTTATTTGTGGTGGTGCGTTTGCAGGTCTGGATAAAGTGATTGGTCAGCGTCTAAATACCAGTACAGGTATTGGATTTAGTGCGAAAGTCAAAGGTGAGTCAGAAAAAGCGACTGAAGGCGAATTGCTTGCACAGGCTGAGCCAGAAGATCTCATCAAATTTGGTCTTATCCCTGAATTTATTGGGCGGTTACCTGTTGTTGCCACGCTCAGTGAATTGAGTGAGGAAGCGTTGATCCAGATTTTGAAAGAGCCTAAAAATGCGTTGACTAAGCAGTATCAAGCACTGTTTAACCTTGAAGGTGTTGATCTGGAATTCAGAAGTGAAGCCCTGACGGCTATTGCTAAGAAAGCAATGGTTCGTAAGACAGGTGCCCGCGGCCTGCGTTCTATCGTTGAAGGCGCATTGCTGGACACTATGTATGATCTGCCATCAATGGAAAACGTTGGGAAAGTTGTTGTAGATGAATCGGTTGTCAATGGTCAATCTGCGCCTTTACTGATTTACAGCAAACCGGATGCCCAGGTTTCTGGTGAATAATTGAGTCTAGGATAGGGAATTCGCTAAACGAGATATTATTAAATAAAATGAGGGGACTACCCTCATTTTATTTTTATTAAAGTATCATACTATTGAATGTCAAATTCCTGTCCCCATATATTTTATATTCTATGGAGTGAAACTCGTGAGAACCGCGTTTCACGAGATTCCCTAAAAACTGGCGAAAGCTAAACGAAGAGAGAGCTCTATGAATCTTGAGCGTTCCGAACGCATAGAAATCCCTGTATTGCCTCTGCGCGATGTGGTGGTTTACCCGCATATGGTGATCCCATTGTTTGTAGGGCGTGAGAAGTCTATTCACTGCCTAGAAGCAGCAATGGATCATGACAAACAGATCATGTTGGTTGCGCAAAAAGAAGCTTCAACTGATGAGCCAGGGGTTAATGACCTTTTCTCCGTTGGTACAGTAGCTTCTATTTTACAGATGTTAAAATTGCCTGACGGCACCGTAAAAGTGCTTGTCGAAGGGTTGAAACGTGCCCGCATTACAACTCTGACTGACAATGGCGAACATTTTTCTGCTCATGCTGAGTATCTTGACTCACCGATCGTTGATGAACGTGAGCAGGAAGTGATGATCAGGACAGCTATTAATCAGTTTGAAGGCTACATTAAGCTAAATAAAAAAATCCCGCCAGAGGTTTTGACTTCGCTACACAGTGTTGAAGATGCAGCTAAATTAGCTGATACAATTGCTGCGCATATGCCATTGAAACTCAGTGATAAACAGACTGTTTTGGAAATGTCTGATGTCGTTGAGCGTCTTGAATATCTGATGGCAATGATGGAATCAGAAATTGATTTGTTACAGGTAGAAAAGCGCATCCGTAACCGCGTGAAAAAACAAATGGAAAAAAGTCAGCGCGAGTACTACCTGAATGAGCAGATGAAAGCAATTCAAAAAGAACTGGGTGAAATGGATGATGCGCCTGATGAGTATGAAACTCTGAAGCGCAAAATTGAAGCGGCAAAAATGCCCAAAGAAGCTCGTGAAAAAGCCGAAGCTGAATTGCAAAAACTGAAAATGATGTCTCCTATGTCGGCGGAAGCGACAGTTGTCCGTAGCTATATCGATTGGATGGTGCAGGTTCCGTGGGTTGCTCGCAGTAAAGTTAAAAAAGATTTGGTTAAAGCTCAGGAAACTCTGGATACCGACCATTATGGTTTAGAGCGTGTGAAAGAGCGTATCCTTGAGTATCTAGCGGTACAAAGCCGAATTAGCAAAATTAAAGGACCGATTTTATGTCTGGTTGGTCCTCCTGGGGTGGGTAAAACCTCTTTAGGTCAGTCTATTGCACGAGCGACCGGGCGGAAATATGTGCGTATGGCATTGGGTGGGGTCCGTGATGAAGCGGAAATTCGTGGTCATCGCCGTACTTATATTGGCTCTATGCCGGGCAAATTGATTCAAAAAATGTCCAAGGTTGGAGTGAAAAATCCCCTATTCCTACTGGACGAGATTGATAAGATGTCGTCCGATATGCGTGGTGATCCAGCTTCTGCCTTATTGGAAGTTTTGGACCCAGAACAGAACGTGGCATTTAACGACCATTATCTGGAGGTCGATTATGATCTGTCAGATGTCATGTTTGTTGCAACATCCAACTCTATGAAGATTCCGGCACCATTGTTGGATCGCATGGAGATTATTCGTCTTTCCGGTTATACCGAAGATGAAAAGTTAAATATTGCCAAGCGTCATTTGCTGCCTAAGCAGATTGAACGTAATGCTCTGAAAAAAAATGAATTAACTGTTGATGACAGTGCTATTATTGGCATTATCCGTTACTACACTCGTGAAGCCGGAGTGCGTAGTTTAGAGCGAGAAATTTCTAAGCTGTGCCGTAAGACGGTGAAGACATTGTTAATGGATAAAAATTTAAAACATATTGAAATCAATTCAGATAACTTGAAAGATTATCTGGGTGTTCAACGTGTGGATTATGGTCGTGCAGATACAGAAAACCGTATTGGTCAGGTCACAGGGCTTGCATGGACTGAGGTTGGTGGTGATTTACTGACCATTGAAACCGCGTGTGTTCCGGGGAAAGGTAAACTAACCTATACCGGCTCACTCGGTGAGGTTATGCAGGAATCCATTCAGGCAGCATTAACAGTTGTTCGTGCTCGTGCTGATAAGTTGGGTATCAACTCTGATTTCTATGAGAAACGGGATATTCATGTCCACGTTCCGGAAGGTGCGACGCCAAAAGATGGCCCAAGTGCGGGTATCGCCATGTGTACAGCATTGGTCTCCTGCCTGACCGGTAATCCAGTTCGGGCGGATGTTGCTATGACGGGCGAAATCACGTTGCGTGGTTTAGTTCTGCCAATCGGTGGCTTGAAAGAGAAACTATTAGCTGCCCATCGAGGTGGAATTAAAACAGTCTTAATTCCGGAAGAGAATAAACGTGATCTGGAAGAAATTCCCCAGAACATTGTTGCAGATCTACAGATCCATCCAGTTAAACGTATTGAAGATGTTTTGGCTATTACATTGCAGGACCCTGTGTTTGGCGCAGAATTAGTGTCAGTCAAATAGTACAAAAATAGTGAACTTTTTCAATAAGTATGAATGAAATATAGGCTGGTAAGTGAATTCAGGCTTACCAGCCTTTTTATATTATTAACTTGGATAAACTGCTTAATAAATATTTTGTTGTCTTATGATTTCTTGCCAATATCGGAAAGGATTGATATAACGGCACTGCTATCGGGTTATCCGTTGGGATTCTGATGCGGTAGTAAAAACTATATGGGGATGATAAGAGTGAATAAATCACAACTGATCGACAAAATTGCTGCTGACTCTAATATTTCTAAAGCAGCTGCGGGGCGTGTAGTAGATGCATTCATTTCTTCTGTAACGGGTGCATTGAAGGATGGTGATGATGTTGCTCTGGTGGGATTCGGTACTTTTGCTGTTCGTGAACGTTCTGCACGTACAGGCCGTAACCCTCAAACAGGAAAAGAGCTCAAAATTGCTGCGGCTAAAGTACCTGCTTTCCGTCCAGGTAAAGGTTTGAAAGACGCTGTTAATGGGTGACACGAACCAAATATTGTTTATCAGTCCTTGTTATATTGGCAAACATAGACTGACGAGATAGGTTTGGTAAGTTAAAATAGAAGCGCATCAATTGATTGGTGCGCTTTTTTTCTCTTAGCGCTTGAATTAGCGTAATATGGTATTTTCAATTTCACCAAAGCGGAGTTTTGCCTCTTTATGATGGACAACCTACGCACGGCGGCAAACAGTCCTGTGCTTAAAATCGTGCTGGCTCTCATTATCCTGTCTTTTGTTTTGACGGGAGTTGGGGGCTACCTGACAAGTGGAGCTGGTAGTTATGCTGCCGAAGTGAATGGTCAGACTATCAGTCGTGTTGAATTGGAGAGGGTGTTTCAGCAAGAGAGAGACACCTTGAAAGATCAATTGGGAGATAAATTCTCTGTGTTGGCAAGTGACGAACAAAGCATGAAGCAGATTCGTAATCAGGCTTTGGAGCGTCTAATTAATAATGTATTAATTGAACAATATTCCCGTGAATTAGGTTTATCTGCCAGTGATGAGCAAGTTAAGGATTTTATCCGAAATACTTCTTACTTTCAGATAAATGGTAAATTTGATAACAACAAATATCTGGAGTTGCTCAACCGTTCCAATATGAGTCCGGATCTTTTTGCTGAACAAACACGCCAGAATTTAGTTAATCAACAATTAATTATGGCTTTTTCTGGTAGTGAAATAGCCTTGCCGAGTGAAGTGAAACTCAATGCTGAATTGTTTTTGCAACAGAGAACTGCCCGTTTGGCTACACTGGAGCTGAAGAAAATTCAGGCGCAGCAGGAAGTAACAGATAAAGATTTGCAAGATTACTATAATCTGAATAAGAGCAGCTTTATTGCTCCTGAGGAAGTGAAAGTCAGCTATATCAAAATGGATGCTGTAGATGAAATGAATAAGGTTTCGGCTACGTCTGCTGACATTGATGCTTACTATGAGCACAACTTAAAACGCTATACACAACCAGAGCAGAAAAAGTACAGTTTAATTCAGCTTGCAACTGAAGCTGAGGCTAAAACAGTAGTTGATGAGTTAAATAAAGGGGCTGATTTTGGTAAATTGGCGGCTGAAAAGTCCACCGATAAATTTTCAGCGAAAAATCACGGTGATATCGGCTGGATGGAAGAAGATGCTCTTCCTGAAGAGTTGAGACAAGCTAATTTAAAAGAGAAAGGCCAAATTTCTTCTTTGGTTAAGGTTCCTAATGGTTTCGCTATTTTCCATTTGGATGATATTAAACCTCAAATAATTAAACCCTTATCTGAAGTTCGCTCTGAAATTGAAAAAACGGTTAAGCAAGAAAAAGCAGTAGATGCTTTCTATGCTCTGCAACAGAAAGTCAGTGATGCTGCTACCAGCGATAATGAATCTTTAGCTGCTGCTGAGGAAATTTCAGGTATTAAGGTTGTGACGACTGATTGGTTTGATCGTAATCATGTGCCGGCAGAGATTAACTTTAGTTCTGTCATTCATGCCATTTTTGAAGGCAATCTTGTTGATGGGCAGGGGCCAACAGGAACTAACTCTGATGTTATCTCCGTTGAAGGTGATCGTGCATTTGTTCTGCGTGTAGACAATTATAAACCAGAAACAGTACAACCCTTCGAAAAAGTTAAAGAACAGGTTACTGAACTGGTTAAACGTCAGAAAGCTGAAAAACAACTTCAAGTCGAAAGCGATAAGTTACTGGCCGCCTTAAAAGAAGGTAAAGGTGAGCAAGCTTTGAAAAATGCAGGTATTCAGTTTGGTGAGTCCCAGGTTATTCAGCGTACATCTCAAGATAATATGTTAGTTAATGCAGTGTTCGCGTTACCACAGCCAAAAGAAGGTCAGGCAGAATATGGTTTGACGAAAAATAGTTTGGATGACGTTGTGCTGATTCAACTGGATAAAGTGACTCCAGGTGTTGTATCGGAGGAACAAATTAAAAGCATGACGGGTGTTTACCAGAGTGAAATGGGTAACGCTATGCTGGAATCTTTGCTGATAAGTCTGCGTGAAAAAGCCAAAATTAAGTTAGGTCATATCGAATAAAAATTTGCGGAGAGTATCGCAAATATCTTTGTAATTATCTTGTCAATAAAGGCCGCTTTCGCGGCCTTTCGCATATCTGATCTTCGTCCATTGTGCTCAAATTTATCTGTGGCAATCTTTTTCTCGCTAATAAAACATGGAGGAATTCATATATGAAAAAATCGGGAATTTTATCTGTTCTGGTTGCTGGCTTGCTTTATGCGTGTGGCGGACAATTTGCGATTGCCGCCGAACAAGTAAAAGACAAAGTAGCTAAAACAGTCAGTACTACCAGCCATTCTTCATCAGAAAAGCAGCTACAGCAGCAGGAAGCTTTGAAAGTAGAGGAAAAAGGAAAGGTGAATATTAATACTGCAAGTGCAGAAGAGTTAGCAAAAGCACTGAATGGTATTGGAGTAAAAAAAGCACAGGGGATTGTTGAATATCGGGAAAAACATGGTGCATTTACTACGGTGGAACAATTACAAGAGGTTCAGGGAATAGGGCCAGTTTTCGTTGAACGAAACAGAAATAAGTTAAGCTACTAGTATATATCTCCCTCATCCTTATTCATGATTTATTTTGTGAATGAGGATGTTGTGATCAAGGTTGCAAATAAATCACTTTAATTAGTATGAATTTTTTGTTTTGCTATTGTGAAATCAACTTGATCAGACGAGTGACGTTAACATTAAGGCAATATTATGAGTTCAGTTATAAAAGTTCATGGTTATCATATAGATTTATTTCAACATGTGAACAATGCTCGCTACTTGGAATTTCTAGAAAGTGCTCGATGGGAGTGGCTGCATAAACACTCTGTAGTGGAATGGATACAGAAAAACAATGTTGGGTTTGCAGTGGTTAATATTAATATTAATTATCGCAGTTCAGCGGTTCTTGGTGATGAATTAGAGGTGGATTGTCGGTTGACGGAGCTGAGAAACAGAAGTGGCGTATTTTCTCAGGAAATTATACGCAAGAGGAATAATCAACTCATTGCAGATGCTAAAACTACGTTTGTCTGGATTGATAGAAAAACACAAAGAGCTTTGTCTATTGAAGGTGAATTACGTGAAATAATGGGAGTTTTGGTGAAAACAGGACAATGAGAGGAAAAAGCTCTCATTGCCATTTGGATTAAACTAAATGTGTTTTTGCTTTCATTTCAGTCATAATTTTCTCAGGCGCATTGAGATATTGTTCTAATCCGTTAGCTCTGAGATGACAAGCTGCACATGTACCACACCCATTACCTTGAATACCGTTGTAGCAAGTCAATGTCTGACTACGAACAAAGTCTAAGTGCTGGTAGTAGTCGGACAATGCCCAAGTTTCAGCTTTGTTGAGCCACATCAATGGCGTCTCAAAGCGGATATCACGGGCAATGCCAAGGCTTACTGCTTTATTCAGTGCCTTGACAAATTCATCACGGCAATCAGGGTAGCCGGAAAAATCAGTTTCGCATACGCCGGTAATGACTGCTTTGGCTTCAACTTGGTAAGCATATATAGCAGACAGCGTCAGGAATAAGATATTACGGCCAGGGACAAATGTACTGGGTATGGCACTTTTTTCACTTTCATTGTAATCGGGAACAGGAATATTATCACGAGTCAGACTGCTGAGAGCCAATTCGTTAAGTAATGTGACATCCAATACTTTATGTGCGACAGCACCAAGAGAATGACTGATATTACGTGCAACATCAATTTCGGCACGATGGCGCTGACCATAATCAAAAGTGACACAATGTACTTCATCATATTGATTAATTGCCTGAATCAGGCAGGTAGTGGAATCTTGCCCCCCACTGAATACAACAACAGCTCGTCTCATTGTAACATCCTCATTGGAATAAAATGGTCATGTTACTTATAACTACAGAAATTGGGTAGTTGTTTGAGATAAGGTGAGATATCGCCGATGTTATTTTTTACCCAATCTGGATTGTAGTAAGTATCGAGATAACGTTCACCACTGTCGCACAGTAAAGTTACTATTGCACCTTGTTCTCCACGGTCATGCATTTGGTTAGCAAGCAGAAGCGCTCCCCAGACATTAGTCCCCGTAGATGCGCCAACTTTTCTGCCTAGTAATTTTTCCAACCAGTAAATTGTTGCAATGCTGGCGCAATCGGGTATTTGGATCATGTCATCAATGACTGAGGGAATAAAAGAAGGCTCTGCTCTAGGGCGGCCAATACCCTCAATCTTGCTGCTATAATTGCCACGAATATCACAGCAATTTTGACGGTAATAGTCATAAAATATAGAGTTTTCTGGATCGACAACAATTAGTTTAGTGTTATGCCCTTGGTAACGGATATAGCGTCCTAAAGTTGCAGAAGTTCCCCCAGTACCAGCGCTCATAACAATATAATCTGGTTCAGGAAATGGTTCCATTTGCATCTGGCGAAAAATACTTTCAGCAATATTGTTGTTACCTCGCCAGTCTGTTGCTCGTTCGGCGTAGGTAAATTGATCCATATAATGACCATTTAGTTCTTTCGCTAGTCGTTCTGACTCGTCATATATTTGTGCTGAATGGTTAACAAAATGGCATTTACCACCATAAAATTCAATTTCCTGAATTTTACGTTTCGCAGTGTATGAGGGCATAACAGCAATAAAAGGTAGCCCAAGCAGGCGGGCAAAATAGGCTTCGGATACAGCAGTGCTACCCGATGAGGATTCAATAACCGGGGTACCTTCCTTTATCCAACCATTACTAAGTGCGTAAAGGAATAAAGAACGAGCAAGCCTATGTTTCAGACTGCCGGTTGGATGGGTGCTTTCATCTTTTAGATATAAATGGATACCTGGAAAAACTGGCAAATTAAGGAGGATAAGATGAGTGTCAGAGCTGCGTTGATGGTCTGCTTGAATCTCTCTGATTGCCTTGGTGGTCCAACTGTGTGACATTAATTATTAACTCTATAATTTAAAAATAATTGGCAGCGGATAGATTAACTTGATACTGGGAGAAATAGATTGTTATTTTTCTTAGTATGTGGTTTCTTTATGGAAAATTTTTCTATAAGAGGTAGCTATGTTGGATAAAACAGACCGCAAGTTGCTTAAGTTACTACAGAAAGATTGTAGTCTGTCTCTGAATGCATTGGCGGAAGCTGTTAATCTTACCTCTACTCCTTGTTGGAAACGGCTAAAACGACTTGAAGATGAAGGCTATATCGTTGGCAAAGTTGCTTTGCTTGATAGCGAAAAATTAGGATTAGGGCTGACAGTGATTGTTATGATCAGAACTCAGCAGCATAGCAGTGGTTGGTATGAGCAATTTGTTGCATTTATAAAGCAAATGCCAGAAGTCCTAGCTTTTTATCGTATGGCTGGTGAGTGTGATTATTTAATGCACGTAGAAGTTGTGGATATGAAAAGTTATGATCTTTTTTACAAGCGTATGGTTAATGGTGTTCCGGGGTTGATTGATGTGACATCGAGTTTTGCAATGGAAAAAATCAAATACACTACAGCATTACCGATACCAGATTAACCAATTATTAATTTATTGCGTTAATTCAATTATTCTGAGTATCGTTCAACATTTCTACTATCTATTTCATTTCGGGATATACACGCGTGAGATTGTTTTCTCAATTAAGTTGGTACTTCCGTAGCGAGTGGCGTCGCTATCTTGGGGCAGTGACTCTGCTTATTATTATCTCTATTCTACTACTCATTCCGCCATATCTGGTGGGTGTAATCGTTGATGGGATCAGTACTGCATCTATGTCATTTTACCAATTGATGGTGTGGATTGGTGTTATGCTGGTTATTGCATTGATTGTCTATATCTTGCGTTATATATGGCGTTTATGGTTGTTTGGGGCGTCATATCAATTAGCCGTTAAATTACGGAATAATTTTTACCAGCAACTTAGCCGACAAAACCCTGAATTTTATTTGCGTCACCGTACGGGAGATTTAATGGCTCGTGCTACTAATGATGTGGATCGTGTGGTGTTTGCTGCGGGTGAAGGTGTACTTACGTTAGTTGATTCGCTAGTTATGGGCTGTGCAGTGCTAATTATGATGAGTATACAAATTAGTTGGCAATTAACTTTACTGTCTCTGTTACCTATGCCGATTATGGCAATCATTATTAAACGATATGGTGATCAACTTCATCGTCGCTTCAAATCTGCACAAGGCGCATTTTCTGCTTTAAATAATCAGGCTCAAGAGAGTTTGACCAGTATTCGCATGATTAAAGCGTTTGGCCTTGAAGATCTGCAATCAAGTCAGTTTGAACAAGTTGCAGTGGAAGCCGGCCGTAAGAATATGTATGTGGCTAGGGTGGATGCTCGGTTTGATCCGACAATTTTTATTGCCATCGGTATGTCAAACTTTTTGGCTATCGGTGGTGGTAGCTGGATGGTGCTAAATGGTGTTTTAACACTTGGTGAGCTTACTAGTTTCGTGATGTATCTTGGCCTGATGATTTGGCCAATGTTGGCGTTGGCATGGATGTTTAATATTGTTGAACGAGGAAGTGCTGCTTATAGCCGTATCCGTAGCTTGTTGCAGGAGCCTCCGGTCATTAAGGATGGTATTGGCAATTTATTGCCTGAGCGCGGTATTTTGGATGTGAATATCAAAGCGTTTAATTATCCGCAAAGTAACAAAACTGTTCTCAGTCAAATTCATGTCCAGTTATTACCTGGGCAGTTATTAGGGATCTGTGGTCCAACTGGTTCAGGTAAAAGCACACTACTTGCGTTGATACAGAGGCAGTTTGATGTGACTGAGGGTGAAATTCTTTTCCAGTCGCTCAAAATTGCGGATATTAGATTAGATGAATGGCGAGCACGATTTGCTGTTGTCAATCAAATTCCCTTTTTATTTTCAGACACCGTTGCCAGGAATATCGCTTTGGGACGTCCTGATGCAACACAGGAACAGATTGAAGAAGTTGCCCGCCTTGCCAATGTCCATGAAGATATTCTTCGTTTACCTGAGGGGTATCAGACAGAAGTAGGCGAGCGTGGGGTAATGCTTTCTGGTGGGCAGAAGCAGCGTATTTCCATTGCAAGAGCATTACTTTTAGATGCCGAGATTCTGATTCTGGATGACGCTTTATCTGCGGTTGATGGGCAAACTGAATACAATATCCTACAAAACCTCAGTCAGTGGAGGCAACAACGGACGATTATTATTAGTGCCCATCGCCTGTCTGCATTAACTGATGCGGATAATATCCTGGTGATGCAGCAAGGTTCTGTTATACATCAGGGACGGCATCTGCAACTGGCAGAGCAGCCGGGATGGTATCGTGATATGTATTATTATCAGCAACTCGAAGCAGAATTGGATGACGAGGAAACAGTAGAAGGGGATAAAGATGACTAAAGTTCGTCAATTGTGGCCGTCTCTGAAGCGCCTGCTGGTTTATGGAAAAAATTATCGTAAGCCGTTGGGGCTGGCTGTGCTCATGTTATGGGGGGCTGCAATTGCGGAAGTCAGTGGTCCGGTTCTCATTAGTTACTTTATCGATAATATGGTTGCAACGGGTAATATGCCTACTAGAGTGGTTATCGGGCTAGCTATAACCTTTATTATTCTGCAACTGATTACGGCTGCGTTACACTATTTTCAGGCTTTATTGTTCAATCAAGTGTCAGTCGATGTGGTTCAGCAGCTTCGTACTGATGTGATGAATGCAGCATTGCGCCAACCTCTGAGTGCTTTTGATAATCAGCCGGTAGGGCAGTTGATTTCCCGTGTAACGAATGACACCGAAGTCATTAAAGATCTTTATGTTAATGTAGTTCCAGCGGTATTTCGCAGCATGGCATTGATTGGTGCGATGCTGATTGCCATGTTTATGTTGGAATGGTGCATGGCATTGATTGCAATTCTTATTTTTCCTGTCGTATTGATTGTTATGGCAATATATCAGCATTTTAGTACACCAATTGTCCGTCGGGTACGTAGTTATTTGGCTGATATTAATGATGAGTTTAATGAAGTCATTAATGGAATGAGTGTTGTTCAGCAGTTCCGGCAGCAGGCGCGTTTTGGTGAACGTATGTTGTTAACCAATCGGGCTCATTATCAGGCGAGAATGCAAGCGTTGAGATTAGATGGGCTTTTGTTACGCCCATTGCTGAGTTTGCTATCTGCTATGGTATTGTGCGGTTTTATCGTGTTGTTTGGAATTAGTGGGCCAGGGGCGATTGGTGTCGGGGTATTGTATGCTTTTATTAATTATTTGGGGCGGTTGAATGAACCTCTTATTGAGCTGACATCTCAACAATCGATTTTGCAACAAGCTGTCGTTTCTGGCGAGAGAATATTTGAATTAATGGATAGTCCTCAACAAGGTTATGGGATGGATAGTCAGCCACTGTCCAGTGGTCGAATTGATATAGAAAATGTCAGTTTTTCCTACCGACATGGAAAAATAGTTTTGCAAGATATTAACTTACAGATTTCGGCTCATGGTTTTGTTGCTTTGGTTGGTCATACCGGTAGCGGTAAAAGTACGCTGGCAAATTTGCTGATGGGGTATTATCCGTGGCAGAAAGGGGAAATTTATCTTGATGGCCGGCCTGTATCATCTCTGTCTCATTCGGTATTACGCAATGGTGTGGCAATAGTTCAGCAGGACCCGGTTGTTCTTGTGGGCTCTTTCTTTGACAATATTACGCTTGGTCGGAATATTTCAGAAGAGAAGGTTTGGCAAGTACTGGAAACGGTTCAATTAGCTGAGTTAGTACGTACATTGCCTGATGGACTTCATACTATCTTGGGAGAGCAGGGTAATACGTTGTCAGCCGGTCAAAAACAATTGCTTGCTATGGCGAGAGTGTTAGTGCAAACGCCACAAATTTTGATCCTTGATGAAGCGACTGCAAATATTGATTCTGGTACGGAACAGGCGGTACAACAGGCTTTGAGATTGATTCGTCAACAAACAACATTGATCGTGATTGCTCATCGTTTATCTACCATTGTGGAGGCTGATACTATTCTGGTGCTGCATCGTGGTGCAGTTGTTGAACAGGGATGCCATCAACAATTATTTGTGAGTCGTGGACGTTACTATCAGATGTATCAGTTGCAACAAGTAGGTGAGACATTAAATGAATGTGGCACAATCTCTGAGAAAGAGGTGCTAATTTAATCAAGCTTGCACTAATTCGGTGCACTTATGGGAGAGTATATTCGCTGCTCTCCTCCCTTCTTAATTCTCCATAATTTTTACTCTCTTTATTATTTGATTTTTATATGTTTTTAATTTCTGGCACGCCCCTTGCTATTTCCTTATTGAAAACATAATAGCCGGATGGAAGGGGGATGTATGAAGCTCATTACGACAATTATAAAGCCATTCAAATTGGAGGATATTCGGGAAGTTCTCTCTGGTCTTGGTGTTCAGGGGTTGACCATAACAGAGGTAAAAGGATTTGGGCGTCAGAAAGGACATGCGGAGCTTTATCGTGGAGCGGAATATAGTGTCAATTTTTTACCTAAAATAAAGATAGATATTGCTGTAGCAGATGAATTGGTTGAGGAGGTAATTCATGCTATTCAGCAATCAGCTTTCACTGGAAAAGTTGGCGACGGTAAAATCTTTGTCATCGAATTGCAACAGGCTATTCGTATTAGAACAGGAGAAACTAACGATGAGGCACTGTAACTCACTGATAGAGAAGATAGATATGAAAAGAAAATTCTCTGTGGCTGCCGGTATTGTAGCCAGTTGCTTACCATCATTATCTCAGGCAGCGGAAGGTGTTGTTGATAAAGCTGATAATGCTTTTATGATGATTTGTACAGTCCTTGTTCTGTTTATGACGATTCCAGGAATTGCTCTGTTTTATGGTGGATTGCTACGGAATAAAAATGTTTTATCGTTAATGGCTCAGGTCATGGTGAGCTTTGCTTTAGTATGTGTATTATGGGTGATTTACGGTTACAGCTTGGCTTTTGAGCCAGGGAATGGTTTTTTCGGTGGTGTTAGTCAAGTGATGCTAAAGAATTTGGCATTCACTGACTTAAGTGGCAATTTTTATCAGCTAATTCATGTGGCATTTCAGGGCTCTTTCGCTTGTATCACAGTTGCTTTGATTATTGGTGCGTTAGGGGAGCGTATTCGCTTTCCGGCTTTGTTAGTTTTTAGTGTGCTGTGGTTGACATTTTCTTACCTGCCTATGGCGCATATGGTTTGGGGTGGGGGTGTGCTTTCACAAGATGGAGCATTGGATTTTGCTGGTGGTACGGTTGTTCATATTAATGCTGCTGTAGCTGGATTGGTTGGTGCTTACTTACTGGGAAAACGTACTGGTTTTGGGAAAGAAGCATTTAAACCACATAACTTGCCGATGGTCTTCACTGGTACTGCTGTGCTCTATATTGGTTGGTTTGGTTTTAATGCTGGTTCTGCTAGTGCTGCTAATGAGATAGCTGCTCTGGCATTTTTAAATACCATTGTGGCGACTGCCGCCGCTATCCTGTCATGGGTTTTTGCAGAATGGTTTTTCCGTAATAAACCGTCTCTTTTAGGGGCATGTTCAGGCTGTATTGCTGGGCTGGTTGGTATTACACCTGCGGCGGGAATGGTTGGTGTTGGTGGTGCATTAATCATTGGTCTGATCGCGGGTTTTACCGGACTTTGGGGGGTGGTGGCCTTAAAACGGTGGTTACGTGTTGACGATGTGTGTGATGTATTCGGCATACACGGCGTATGTGGGATCGTAGGTTGCCTCCTAACAGGGTTTTTTACGGCTAAATCTTTGGGAGGGACCGGCCATGCAGAGGGTATAACCATGTTGGAACAAGTTGGTATTCAGGCTCTTAGTATACTGGTTTGTGTGATTTGGTCAGCCGTTGTTGCCTTTATTGCTTTTAAAATAGCAGATCTGTTGGTAGGGCTGAGGGTTACGGTTGAAATTGAAAGGGAAGGGTTGGATATTAATTCTCATGGAGAGAGTGCTTATAATTAAGTTGTAATATAAAAGGGCAGCAATAAAGCCATGAAATGTAATGCTGGTTTCTTAATTTGCTGCCTTATTCATTTATCTATTGCGTTTCCTAATCAGACCTTCCTGTACAGTGGAAGCAACAAGTATCCCTTCACGATTATAAATCTGTCCCCGAACAAAACCACGGGCACCGGAAGCTGACGGACTATCTACAGCATATAGCAGCCAGTCGTCTAGTCTAAACGGGCGGTGGAACCACATAGAATGGTCAATTGTTGCTATCTGAATATTTTTCTCAAGGAACCCGACACCATGTGGCTGTAATGCTGTTGGCAGAAAGTTAAAATCGGAGGCATAGCCAAGTAGATATTGATGAATAAAAGGATTATCAGGCATATTGCCGTTACTGCGGAACCAAACATAGCGTATAGGCTCTTCTGGTGGACAATTGAATGGACTGTGATATTTTACGGGTCTCATTTCTAACGGGCAGGGAAAAAGAAGATTATTCTGCATCTTTTGTGGCAGTAGATGCGACATTTTTTTCACGATTTCATCCTGAGGGATAAGTTCTTCTGGATAGGGTACATCCGGCATTATATTTTGGTGTTCAAAACTTTCTTCGTGACTTTGAAATGAGGCAGTCATATAAAAGATAGGCTTACCATTCTGAATTGCACTAACTCGCCGGGCACTAAAACTTCCTCCATCACGCAAAACCTCAACATCATAGACGATAGGTTTGTGACTGTCACCGGGACGTAAGAAATAGCTATGGAAAGAGTTGCCCATTCTGTCATCGACAACGGTTTGTTTGGCAGCATACAGTGCCTGACCAATCACTTGTCCTCCGAAAACCTGAGGAAAACCGAGATCTTCGCTTTGCCCTCGGTAAATACCTTCCTCAATTTTTTCCAATTTCATCAAATTTATCAGATTCTGTAATGACTTGCTCATAATATGCCTTTGTTTTCTATTAGGTTATCGAGAGTACAAGGGATGATTATTGTCTCATTAATAGATGATTAATAAATAACTAAATTGTAAATGTTTTAAGTCCTAACAGCAGTGCAATAAAGAATGTGAGATTTATTGGTGTCTTATGTTCAAATTTTTAATCTATAATTCAAATGAGTTAGATTTAATGATTTGATATTTCAATTTATTTTAATATTTATATAGATTAGTTAATAATGGAGGAATGTGTATGAAATTATGGCAGTTCCCCGCTGGCGTATTACTAGCGGTTGCTTTGGTTGGGTGTAATGCCAAAGGTGCTGAGGTAGTAGATACTCAGGTGGGAAAGATTGAAAATCCAATGAAACGGTCTTTTGTTGAAGGTAATATTAATATACTACAGCGTATAGCATTGCCAGCAGATGCTGTTCTGACAGTGGCATTATCTGATGTATCTTTAGCTGATGCACCTTCAGTTACTCTGTCTCAGAAGGTAGAGCGTTTAGGTGGGAAACAATCACCTTTCCATTTTGTTTTGCCTTATCAGCCAAACAAAATTAAGCCGAATGCACGCATTGTTGTCAGAGCTTCTGTTTCGCTGCATAGCCGCTTGATGTTTGTTACAGATACCGCATATGAAGTGATTAATAATGGGAAGACTAAAGATGTCGAAATTACGTTGAAAGCCGTTAAATAATACATTTCCTTATTGTATTGATTTGCAATGTGCAATAAATCAGCATTCGGGTCTGCCTGTCTTGCTATTTAAGTAGGTATGAATGATAATGGCACCGCTTTAGAGTTAAAGCAACACGTCACAATGGGGGCTCTGTTGGTTCTCCCGCAACGCTAACTTGTTAACTTGGTCAGGTCCGGAAGGAAGCAGC
This sequence comes from Photorhabdus sp. HUG-39, assembly GCF_963878365.1. Lineage (NCBI taxonomy): Bacteria > Pseudomonadati > Pseudomonadota > Gammaproteobacteria > Enterobacterales > Morganellaceae > Photorhabdus > Photorhabdus sp. HUG-39. The sequence goes on from NZ_CAWNWY010000002.1 coordinate 50,510, forward strand.
TATAGCAGGGGATGTGTGTGCCGGGATGCCGCTGGCAGAGCCCTCGCCAATTTCATCGGTAACCTAATAAGCCGATAGCACTTTACCGGCTCGGATCACTTTCTATCTGATAAAGACTATTTTAGCGAACATATTTCCATACTGAAGGTGGAATTCTGTCATACAGTTTATTCATGGTCAGCTCAGCCAGGCGGTGATCCGCAGCAGAGTAGAATAGTTCAAGTTCATCTCCTGAAAGTTCATATTTGTTCTTTTCAATCACACGTTCCAGTGTATCAATCGTGGTGCATTTTCTTAAACGCATCAGATAATCAGTTTTAGTCATAATCGCCTTTCTTATTTAACATATATAAAAAATTATTGAGGGAAATATCCAATCAAATTTTGCTCAAGGAGCAATTTAAATCCTGTAACAGGACGCTGGTTAAGCGTTCATTAGTTTTTTTACCATTCCATAAGTTTATACCCGTCATCTTTCAAGTTGCCTCTTTGTTGGCTGCACTCACTCACCCCGGTCACATAGTTATCTATGCTCCCGGGGATTCGTGCCCTTGCTGCCGCGATGCATCTTGAAATCCATTGGGTATAGAAACGCTAATCTTAATTTGTTTCCAAACAAAGCATAACTCTATGTATTATCAATACATTTATCAATTCAAGTGAGAAGACTGAAATCATCAGAATATTTTATTTTAAAGTACCAAACGAAAGTTGATATGTATTCAATCTATTTGTTTAGCTTTAAAATCTTCTGAGATGTAGAAGCTATTTCCACAACCAGTCTCATCTCTGTGTACTCTGCACTAGAAGTGCTTCTTGCCTTAGATTTTCACATAAGCATTCTAATTCATCAATATTATGTCATCTTGAGTGAATATTCATCCATGCTATGTTGATCTTGCTGTATATGCCATTACTTAATTTTTCGAGTTAAACACTAAGCATATACACGTATTATAAATTTTTTTCGAGAGATTATTATTATGTATCTATAATCGTTCTTTGGGATTATTTATCTTTTCTACAGATGGCTCTGATTTGCTTCTAGTAAATCAGAATCAGCTCTTAACAAAATTCATACCTTAACTCAATAAACTATAAATAGCGGCTAGTATGTGTGAGTTAATATGTAGGTTTATATAAAACAGTATTTCCCTCAGATACCAGTAATGGCAGATTATAGCCTGATGGCTACAATAATCAATGAATATAACATCATTATTACATAAGTCACTATGTGCTGGTATTGTTTTTTGTCATTTAGTGTAAAAAAAGATAAAGTAATTTTTGTCCGACAACTTTCATATTAATTTTATTAAAGTTACTAATGCTTGGATTTTTAAAGCTATTTCATACTCATAAGTGGTGATTATAATTAAATTTAAACGAAATTACTTAAATATTAAGCGGATAGATTAATGATCAGAATCTTGTCAAATGTAAGCAACGATTATATTTAAGAAGGCCGATTTGACGGCCTTCTGGTTATTGTTGGTAGCATTTAATGAGATTCTGATGCGAGTTCAATCTCCTCCGCTTTCTTACTGAAACGTCGTCTTATAACCACAAAGAATACCGGCACGAAAAAGATGGCTAGCGAGGTTGCTGCAATCATTCCGCCTAATACCCCAGTACCCACTGCGTTTTGAGAGCCAGATCCCGCACCATTACTCAGTACTAGGGGGATAACACCTAACATAAATGCTAATGATGTCATTAGGATTGGGCGAAGACGCATTCTTACCGCATCTAGCGTAGCTTCTATCAACCCCTTGCCCTCTTTTTCCATCAAGTCCTTGGCGAATTCAACGATGAGTATCGCGTTCTTAGCCGACAAACCGATAGTGGTCAACAAGCCAACTTTAAAGTAAACATCGTTATCTAAACCGCGGAATGTTGTTGCTAACAAGGCTCCAACGATACCTAATGGTACTACTAGCATAACTGAGAATGGAATTGACCAGCTTTCATACAGTGCAGCCAGACAGAGGAATACTACTATCAATGATAATGCATATAGAGCTGGAGCTTGATTACCAGACAGGCGTTCCTGATAGGACATACCTGTCCAGTCGAAACCGATTCCATTTGGTAACTGCGATGCTAATTCTTCCATCAAAGCCATTGCATCACCGGTACTTTTACCAGGGGCTGCTTCACCCAATATTTCCATTGATGGTAAACCGTTATAGCGTTCCAGACGTGGTGAACCGTAGGTCCAGGGTTCTTTGGACGTATCTGTAAAGGCAGAGAATGGAACCATTTCACCCTGTTTATTACGGACATACAGCTTGTAAATATCACTTGGTAGCATACGATAAGGAGCTTCCGACTGAACGTAAACTTTTTTGACTCGACCGCGATCGATAAAGTCGTTTACGTAATTACTGCCAAACATCGTGCTGAGTGTAGAGTTGATATCCACGATGGAAACACCGAGAGCTTCAGCTTTTTCCTGATCGATTCTGATCCGATATTGAGGGGTATCTTCCTGACCATTAGGACGAACACCTACTAACATATCTGGATGCTGTTGTATCATGCCAAGTAATTGGTTACGGGCTTCTGTCAGTTTGTCATGTCCAAGGTTTGCTTTATCAATTAATTCAAAATCAAAGCCAGTTGCTGAACCTAACTCTACAATTGCCGGGATGTTAAACGCAAAAACCATACCTTCTTTGATTTTCTGGAAGTGAGCACTAGCCCTGGCAACAATAGCAGGTACTTTGTTTTCAGCACCTGGACGTTCACCCCAGTCTTTCAGGCTTATAAATCCCAACCCCGTGTTTTGACCTTGCCCACTAAAACCAAAGCCACTGACGGTAAATACAGAAACCACACGATCTTTTTCTTCTGTATTGAAGTAATCGCTTATTTTATCTAGAACTTTTTCTGTTTGTTCCTGTGTCGCCCCCGCAGGTAATTGAACCATTGTCAGCAATACTCCCTGATCTTCTTCGGGAAGAAAAGAGGATGGTAAACGTGTGAACATGACGGCCATACCCGCCACCAGGAATACATAAATTACCAGATAACGGCCTGTATTGCGTAGAATACGACCAATGCTGTCAGTATAGTGGTGGGTACTTTTGTCAAATATGCGGTTGAACCAGCCAAAGAAGCCGGTCTGCTTACCGTGGCTACCTTTGGCAATAGGTTTCAACATGGTGGCACATAGAGCTGGTGTCAGGATTAGTGCTACCAGCACAGATAATACCATTGCAGATACGATAGTGATCGAGAATTGACGATAAATAGCACCGGTTGAACCACCGAAGAAGGCCATTGGGATAAATACAGCAGACAGCACCATTGCAATACCAACTAGGGCGCTTTGGATTTGTCCCATAGATTTCTTGGTTGCTTCTTTCGGCGATAGACCTTCTTCCTGCATAACACGTTCAACGTTTTCTACAACAACAATGGCATCATCTACCAATAAGCCAATGGCGAGAACCATAGCAAACATGGTTAATGTATTTATTGAATAGCCAAATGTAGCGAGTATTGCAAATGTTCCTAAGAGTACGACTGGAACCGCAATGGTTGGAATGAGTGTTGCACGGAAATTTTGGAGAAATAGATACATTACCACGAACACCAGCATGATGGCTTCAACCAGTGTTTTTACCACTTCGTTTATAGAGATTTTAACGAATGGTGTGGTGTCATATGGATAGACGATTTTCAGCCCGTGAGGGAAGAAAGGTTCCATATTTTTTAGCGCTTCTTTTACTGCTTTGGATGTATCCAAAGCGTTAGCGCCTGTCGCTAGTTTGACACCGATACCCGCAGCAGGTTTTCCATTATAGCGGGCAATGATGTTGTAGCTTTCTGCACCTAGTTCCACCTTTGCTACATCTTTCAGACGGACCTGAGAACCGTCAGTATTGACACGCAGAAGAATATTGCTGAACTCTTCCGGTGAGGTTAGACGTGTTTGAGCAATGATCGACGCATTCAAGCGTTGACCTGGAACCGGAGGGGTTCCCCCTAATTGACCAGCAGCTATTTGGTTATTTTGTGCTTTGATGGCATTTATTATATCCAGAGTCGTCATTTTGTAGTTAATGAGCTTGTCAGGATTTAACCAGATACGCATAGCATACTGGTTACCAAAAAGCATTGTATCACCCACACCAGTTACACGGCTCAGAGGGTCTTTGACGGTTGCACCAACATAGTCAGAGATATCGTCTTGTGACATAGAGCCATCTTCAGAGATGAATCCGGCAACCATCAAGAAAGAGGACGTGGACTTATCTACACGTATACCTTGCTGTTGCACTTCTTGTGGTAACAGAGGCATAGCGAGTTGTAGCTTGTTTTGTACTTGTACCTGTGCAATATCGGGATCAGTACCGGCCTCAAAGGTTAGTGTAATATTCATGTTTCCAGCAGAATCACTGTCGGAAGACATATAAACTAGGTTATCGATACCATTCATGTTCTGTTCGATAACCTGTGTCACTGTGTTTTGCACAGTAGTGGCATCTGCGCCGGGATAAGTTGCAGAGATAGAAATCGCCGGTGGTGCAATAGTAGGGTATTGCGCTACGGGTAATTTCATAATTGCCAGCAGGCCAGCCAGCATGGTGATAATTGCGATTACCCATGCAAAGATTGGCCGATCTATAAAAAATTTAGGCATGAATCACTGACTCCTATGACTCCTAAATTAAGACTTTTTCGCAGGTTCAGCTTGGTTCGCAGCAGATTTTGCATTTAAGTCCACTTCTTCTGCTTTAACCGGGATGCCGGGTTTAATTTTTTGCAAACCAGTAACGATAACCCGATCACCTGCTTTTAGACCGGAAGCTACTAGCCATTTATCACCAATAGTTTGGTTGGCAGTGATAATGCGCGGTTCGACTTTTTCGTCTGCACCAACCACCATGACAGTAGCTTCACCACGAGGTGTACGGGTAACTCCTTGCTGAGGAACCAGTATTGAATCCTGGCGAATACCTTCTTCCAGTTTTGCACGAACAAACATACCTGGAAGCAGCTCTTCATTCGGGTTAGGGAATATTGCACGGATAGTGATAGAGCCCGTTGTTTCATCTACAGTAATATCAGAGAATTCCAAATAACCTGTTTCACTGTAGTTTTTACCATTTTCCATGATCAGGTGAACTTTAGCCTTATTGTCCCCTTTCTGTACAATACCTTTGGCGATTTCATTTTTAAGACGCAGATAATCATCACTTGACTGAGTGACATCCACATAAATCGGATCCAGTTGTTGAACAGTTGTCAGTGCTGTTGGTTGACCAACAGAAACTAGAGCACCTTCAGTTATAGTAGATTTACCGGAACGACCACTAATCGGTGCTGTAACTTTGGTATATGCCAAATTGATACGGGTGGTCTCTACGGCCGCTTTTGCTGCCTGTACTATAGCATTCGCTTGTGCATAGTCGGCACTGGCTTTATCAAATTCCTGTTGACTAACATAGTTTGTACCTAACAGTGATTTATATCGGTTCACTGTCAAGCGTTCGATCTCTGCATTAGCCTGAGCTTTTGCCAAATCAGCTTTAGCTTTGTCATAGTCAGCTTGGTAAGTTGCTGGATCTATCTGATATAAAGAAGTGCCTGCTTTTACATCGCTACCTTCTTTATAATTTCGTTTCAGAATTATACCACTTACTTGTGGACGAACTTCTGCAATGCGGAAGGCTGATGTTCGGCCTGGAAGTTCCGTCGTGACCATCAGAGGTTCAGTTTTCAGCGTCACGATACCGACTTCAGGAGCCTGTTGGTTCCCAGCAACTTGCTGAGAGTCTTTGTCGTTACATCCTGAAAGAGCTAAGCTGCCTGAGAGTACCAGTACTGTAGCCAGAGGCAAAACTCCCCTGTTTATTCGCATAAGTAAACCTCAATATTTTTAGATGTTGACCCTTCAATCCGTAAAACCATTACTCCATTAATAACAGCATGCTATAATACAAACATACGTGAATGTATGTAAATCCATTTTAGGTTAAAATTAGAGTGTATGGCACGAAAAACTAAACAACAGGCTGAGGAGACCCGGCAACAGATTATAGACGCAGCTATAAAAGAGTTTTCTGAGCGCGGTGTCTCGGCTACTTCACTGACAGATATTGCCACAACGGCTGGAGTAACCCGAGGGGCAATTTACTGGCACTTTAAAAATAAAGTAGACCTGTTTTCCGAAGCTTGTAGAATAACAGATTCTAAGATTGACGAATTAGAGAAAGAGTATCAAGCAAAATATCCTAATAATCCACTCCTGATTTTAAGAACTTTAATCATCCATATCCTGACGTCGGTCACTGATGATCCGAAAAACCGGCTATTAATGGAGATTTTTTTCCACAAATGTGAGTTTGTTGGTGAAATGTCTGCCTTGGTGGAAGTCCGTCAGGAGCTGTGTGTTGCAGATTATGTTCGTATTGAAGCATCTCTTTCCGGCTGTATTGCGTCAGGTCAGCTTCCTTATAATCTTCATTTACGGCGAGCGGCTATCATGTTAAGAGGATTGATAACGGGCTTGTTGGAAAATTGGCTATTTGCACCAGATAGTTTTGATATTCAGAAGGAAGCCGAGTCGTTAGTGGATAGTTTTATCGATATGCTTAAATATAGTGAGCATATGAAAGTCACTGAAAAATGAAGAACCAGAATATAGAGGAAAATTAAGGTGAATTCTATTTTGGTAATTGCTAACAATGTGGCTAATGGCAAAAAGTCATTATCTTATGCTCTTTGTTTATCTGCTGATTAAATTCGGAAAGAGAACGGATAACCATCTATGTTGGAAATACGAAATGTGACGCATGCCTATGGCGAGCGAGTAATATTGAAAGAATTAAATTTGCAGCTTAAGGAAAAACGCATTGCCATCGTAGGTAGTAATGGTTGCGGCAAAAGTACATTCGCACGCCTTCTTAATGGATTGTTGGTACCGAAAAGTGGTGATGTTTTGGTAGATGGTCTGAATACCAGAACGGAAGGTAAAGCGATCCGACGTAAGGTTGGTTTCGTATTTCAAAATCCTGACAATCAGATCGTTTTTCCAGTCGTTGAGGAAGATTTAGCTTTTGGCATGAAAAATCTCGGGTTTACCAAGGATAAGATTCGACAAAGAACGCAGGAGGCCCTTTCACGCTATGATTTACTCCAATTTAGGGAGCATCCTGCCCATCTTTTAAGTGGTGGTCAGAAACAACTCCTTGCGATTTCTGGTGTTCTTGTGATGGAGCCCGATTACATTATTTTCGATGAGCCTACAACCTTGCTGGATTTACGAAACAAGCGCCGTGTTGCCGAAGCAATCGATAACTTATCTCAAACTGTGATTGTAGTTTCTCATGACCTTGATTTTCTGGTGGGATTTGATCGTGTTCTGGTTTTTGATGAGGGTCGTGTCGTTGTTGATGACATCCCCTCTATTGCTATCCCTGAATACGTAAGGATGATGTTATGAGCCTATCTGGGTATAACCCTGGTTCATCATTTGTGCATCGAGTTAGCCCTGGGCTCAAAATTATTTCTTTGGTCATTTTGGGAACATTGCTTTTCGTTATTCCACGTATCGATCTTTCTGTTGCGGCATTGGCGGGCATCGTACTTTTATACTTGTTAGCTAAAATCTCATTAAAAACTGCTTGGATGCAATTACGGCCAGCGCTATGGATCATCGCACTTATTTTTATAGTCCAATTGCTTCTACACCACTGGACCGCAGGTGTACTTGTGGTAGTTCGTCTTGTCTCACTTTTATTGCTGGCCTCGCTGGTCACTCTTACTACTCGCTCTTCTGATATGATCGACGCATTGGAAAAGGGTCTTGGGTGGTTGTACTATCTTGGCATCAATCCTGGAAAAGTGAGTTTGGCTCTATCGCTTGCTTTGCGGTTTATCCCTGTTCTGGCGTCAATTACAGAAGAAGTACGGGAGGCGCAGAAAGCAAGAGGCCTTGATAAGAGTGTCATTGCAATTGCAGTTCCTGTTATTGTGCGGATGCTCAAAATGGCAGACGATATTTCTGCTGCTATTGAAGCTAGGTCCTATGATCCAGAATTTGACAGAAATAAATCAGGCAGCAAGTAAAACAGAGGTTGTGGCTTTATCGAAAAGAAAGGGGGGATTAAATGTCTACCAAAGATATTGTTTATATAGCACTATTTGCCTCTTTAACCGTAGCACTGGGTTTATTTCCGCCACTGACACTTCCCGTTGTGGGCGTTCCGATAACAGCGCAGTCAATGGGAGCAATGCTTGCTGGTGCCATTATTGGTGCGAAACGGGGTGGATTAGCATTGTTGCTCTTTTGTGTGTTTGTTTCCGTTGGATTACCGGTAATGTCTGGAGGGCGGGGAGGATTAAGTGTATTTCTCAGTCCAAGTGGTGGCTTTATTTTGGCATGGCCGATTGCCGCTTTTGTTATCGGCTATTTGTATGAGAAAAATCTTGTAAAACTGAATATCTTTAAAGAAGCTGTATTTCTTGTCTTTGGTGGAATTATGGTTGTTTATGTAATCGGTATCCCGTGGATTGCCGTATTTGCTAATATCAGCACCTGGCAAGCAGCCGTAGGTTCAATTGGGTTCATACCGGGAGATATTATTAAAATCGTACTGGTTATTTTGATTGTGAAAACGGTTCGTCGGGCTTACCCCACTCTTGAACCGCGTTCTTAAGTGTCAGTTTTTGTCGTGGGTTGATGTTTGTTGGTGATTACCCAATAGTTACCGCTGAGTGTCATCATTGTGCCAATTATGGCCCAAATGGTTGGACGATAGCCTTCTGTAACGCTGGAGATCGTTAAGGCTACGAGTGGAACGAGAAGCATGGTATAAGCTCCTCGTTCAGCCCCCAAGCGACCAACAACGGCAAAGTAAGTTGTATACCCAATTACCGAAGGAAACAGGATCAAATAGAATAGAGATGTTGCATAGGCTGGTGATAGATCAAAATCAAACGTTTGCTTGGTCAAAAAGGCGTAGCTGAGCAAGAATATGGTGCCATATCCCATAGAAATCCCGGTCATTGGCAGAACAGTGACACCTTTTCGCTGTAACTGAACTGCGGAAATGTTAGCAAATGAGAATGTCAGGGTTGCTGCGATTGCGTAACCGAATCCTGTCCAATTCCATTCATTATTTAAAAATTCTGGGCTAAAGACTAAAATTATCCCAGTTAGCCCAACTACAGCGCCTACCAGCACTGACCATGAAATCGATTGCCGTAGGAAGAGAATTGTATTTATGGAGTTGAATAATATGACTGAAGAGTAGGTAAGGGCGATTAAACCGGTAGTAATCAAGGCCGTAGCCTTGTAAATCATCAAGAATGTGACAGCGAATCCGAATGCTCCAAGTGCGGCAAAAGAGAGGTGCTCGCGCCAGGTGTGTGTAAGTCTTTCCCGTGAAATCACAGCAATCAGAAGTAGCAGTATCGACGCACACCCAAAACGATAAATCAGGGATATTACAGGTGAAACATCAGTTAATTGCAGTTTTGCTGCATACCACGATGTTCCCCCGGTGATGATCGTCACGACATATAGAGCAGCAGTGGAGCAAGAAGAGGAACTCTTCATATTCAGGTCCCAAGTGTTTCGCTGAGATGTATTACGACCATAAAATCAACTTCTTCTCATTTAATACACCGATGAAGGAGCCTGTTGCAATGCGATTGCCACTTGCAGGCAGGACAATATGAGGGTTAGTTGTGTTGAAAATGACGACTGAACCGACTTGAGGTCGAAAAGTGAAAGATTCGCAATTAACCAATAGAGCACTATCATACGGTTTGTATATTTTATCAATGGTAGTATTCTTGAATGGTTGGTTATAGATCACGGTTTCTCCTCCCTGAGAGGGAGATAAAATATAGAGGTTCCAAGCAAGCTGAGTTGATATATCTCCGACGACTAAATTTCCTTTCGCAAAAGTGGGTGCGTAATCTACATGTAGATCCGAGCCACCGGAGATAATTCGAACGATACCGGTAAAATAGGGACCGAACCCCGGTTCTTCTGCGACTGAAATGCTAAAATTTGTATCATGATTGATGTATTGCATGAACCGATCAACGGGATCAAAAGCTTGATTGATAATTTGGATGCGATCTTGCTCAGCTACGCTAACTTGAGCAAAATATTGCTCTTTTGGTTGATCACGATAATGAGCGAGTGTATTTCCCAAATAAAACCCCGGCCTTCCGAATTCATAGGGTTTTGCCTTCATGCTCAGTATTGCAGACGAAAGTTGTTCTGTTTCTTTTGGCGTTGCAAAATCATCTATCATCGCTGCTGGAATCTTGTTATCTATGATTGCCTGCAAGCTTTCTGATGATAATTTGACAAGCTCGTTTGATACCCACCGTGACGACATAATAGTCGATTCCTAGCCGATTTTCTTTATATTAGAAAAATTGATCTATTGATGGTCAGTATCAATCATATAGCATTGATTGTATAAAAATGCAACACTTGATCACATTCAGGAGCGTAACTCATGACAATATCCCTGAGAGGTCACCACCTCTTGTGTATTCTTACCTACGCGGGTAACGGATATTCCCCTAGTTTTGTTGAAAACTACAATAGGATTATTCCTCGAATTCTGGACGAAGATATCTTGATTGTGGCAGGACCGGATGACATATGTATTCCCTTGCTTGGAGAAGACAAACCTCATTGCTTTGGCGAGAGTGTTATTGTCCGGGATAGTCGAGCTTTGGAAGCAGTTAGCGCTCTTATGGGCCGATCAGTTGAGGTAGGTCATACGCTGAGGCTTGATGAAACCTATTTAAAACAGGCGCGATGGGCTTTCAATCGTGGGATCATAAGATCTGCTTGTATAGGCTGTGAATGGAAACCGCTTTGCACTCGAATTGCTGCGGATGATTATTCTTCAACGTTTCTTAAACGAAATAGTGGAAAGAGCGAGTGACGATATAAAGCCGTTTGAAATTTAGCAAAGGCTGATATTGATATGAATGTATGATCACATACTTAAGACAAACGTGAATCTTTTATAGTATCGATCAAGATATCTATTAAGGTGTTTGAAGTAAATCGTTCAATATTCCTTCGTCGACTGTGATTGCTTCGCTAATTTTGCTTGATAGTCGTGTTTGACTATTTCCAGTGCGGCGAGTGCGATTTCAGGAGCGATTTCATTGCATTCCAGTAAATAGATCAGATCAACAGCAAGTTGAACTTCGGGTGGTGCGTGTTCGACTGACATAAAGTATTCCTCATCTGAATCGTTAATCCATGTTCTCTTTGTATTCGATTGATTTTTCAATTCGCGTCAGAGATTGACGGCAACGTGCTAGTCTTCCGGCTAATGCCGCGATTTCTTTCTGTATTTTTTGTTGATGACTAAGTGTAGTTTGTTGATTCAATTTTAGCTCTCTATCATTGATCATTGCGAGCAGACGGCGTTCATAATCCTGATGTTCAGCCAGTTTGTGGTACAGGTCAGTAGCTTGTTGTTTATGTTCAAATCGGCTCTCTTTTTTTCTCAATGACTGGGTAGACAATTCACGCCTTAATGCTTCTATTTGGGCAACTAAGCGTTCAGTCAGAAATGCGACCTGTTCGGTTCGGTGATCCTGCACACACTCTTTGAGTTGTTCCATGTTGTGCCTAACTTCTTGTAGATAACCACGGAGTTTATCGCTGTGTCGGTTAAATAAAGCTTGATCAAACCGGGCAGTAGAGAATGGTGTGTCTGCTAATGGTGCTATCTCTTCCGCCAGTATATCGACCTGTTTTTCGAGTAAATTTAATAATGGCTGCGTATTCATTTATACCTTAAAATGGTTATGCCTTGCGAAGCAAAATTAATCTGGGACGACAAAAAGTAGGCTGGTGCGTGTTCATTAGTTGCTTTTTTCTATCAGTTTGAATAGATTTTAGCACCTTCGTGTTCTACTCATTGGCACCGATTATGACCGCAAATGCGCAGCAACTGCAATTTATTAAAGACAGTATTGAAACTATTCCTGATTATCCAAAACCAGGGGTTCTTTTTCGTGATATTACCACTTTATTGGATAACCCTCTTGCCTACCAGGCAACAATTGATCTTCTGGTGGAGCGATATCAGGACAAAGGCATCACAAAAATAGTTGGCACTGAAGCTCGCGGTTTTCTGTTTGGAGCCCCGGTTGCGTTACGCCTTGGTGTTGGTTTTATTCCTGTTCGTAAAGCGGGCAAACTACCTCGGGAAACATTGAGTGAAACGTACGATCTGGAGTATGGCACTGATACGTTGGAAATGCATAAGGATAGCGTAAGAGAAAACGATAAGGTGCTGGTTATTGATGATTTGCTGGCTACGGGTGGTACAGTTGAAGCCACTGTTCGTTTAATCCGTCGTTTAGGTGGTGAGGTTTCTGAAGCGGCTTTTGTTATTGGTTTGCTTGGCTTAGATGGTGTTGAGCGCCTGCAAAGACAAGGTGTAAGTAGTTTTACTCTACTTGAATTCCCAGATCATTAATCTGCTTATTTTTGTATTACTAACATATCGGCCTCGCTGTCTGTAGTGAGGCTGTGTTAGCATGATACCCAACTGTATTCGATTTTTCCGGTATCAATGAGCTATCAGGTACTTGCCCGTAAGTGGCGCCCACAAATATTTTCTGATGTAATTGGTCAGGAATATGTCCTGACTGCGTTAGCTAATGGTCTTGCCCATGGCCGGCTTCATCACGCCTATTTATTTTCTGGCACTAGAGGTGTTGGGAAAACAACGATCGCCCGTTTGTTTGCTAAGGGGCTAAATTGTGAAACAGGTATTACTGATAAGCCTTGCGGTAAATGTGTTAATTGCCTTGAAATTGAACAGGGGCGATTTGTCGATTTAATTGAAATTGATGCGGCTTCCCGTACTAAAGTTGAAGATACGCGTGAATTGCTAGATAACGTGCAATATGCTCCGGCTCGTGGGCGTTTTAAAGTCTACCTGATTGATGAAGTACATATGCTTTCCCGCCACAGTTTCAATGCATTATTGAAAACGTTGGAAGAGCCGCCTGAGCATGTGAAGTTTTTACTGGCAACGACTGATCCGCAAAAATTGCCAGTGACTATTCTTTCCCGTTGCTTGCAATTCCATCTCAAATCGCTGGATATTGGTCAAATAAGCGATCAGCTTGAGCGTATTCTTAAAGCTGAACATATAGAGAGTGATAACCGCGCTCGTCAGCTATTGGCTCGTGCTGCTGATGGCAGCATGCGTGATGCATTGAGTCTGACAGATCAGGCTATTGCTATCGGACAAGGCTTGGTGACAACTGAAATAGTCAGCTTGATGCTAGGAACTTTAGATGATGAACAGCCGTTATCAATTATTGAAGCATTGATTCGAGCTGACGGTCAGCAGGTTATGGCATTGGTGGAACAAGTTGCTTCACGGGGGGCTGATTGGGAGGATTTGCTAGTAGAAATTCTTGCATTGCTGCATCGTATTGCAATGCTCCAGCTGTTACCTTCTCAGCCAGAAATCGCTTCTTCATCAATTGAAGGCCGTTTGCGGATATTGGCAAAAGCTGTTTCACCGGAAGATTTGCAACTTTATTATCAAACTTTGCTGATTGGTCGTAGGGACTTACCGTATGCACCGGAGCGCAGGATGGGTGTTGAAATGACGCTGTTCAGAGCCTTGGCATTTCATCCGAAAACAGTTATTGAAGAGGTTGCGGCACCGGTGGTACATCCTGCGGTTATACCATCAGTTACAGCACAGCCGAAACATAGTGATCAGGGAGATGTGCCACCTGCTAATTATATTAATGAATTGGCACAATTGGATAGAACTTCTCAGTCGGAACCCCAGATACCTCAGGCGCTTGCATCAAGCCCAACAGCGCAGTTGCTGAAAGCAAGGAATGTGTTATCCCGACAGCAAGAGCAAACGTCAACAAAAAAGCCTGAATCAGCTACGCCTGTTAAGATGAAGTCAGCAACGTCAGCATTGGAACGGTTTGCCGCAGTGTCAGGACAGCGACCTCAATCATCAATAGATAAAAAACAGGAAAACAAGCCTGAGAAAAAAGAAGCTTACCGTTGGCGTGCCAAGAATATTGAGGAGAAAACAGAAACTCATGTGGCCACACCAAAGGCTTTAAGAACAGCTTTGGAACATGAGAAAACACCAGAACTGGCAGAGAAATTAACGGAAGAATCTAAACAGAGAGATGCATGGGCCGCAGAAGTTGGTAAACTTAAAATTCCTAAACTGGTGCAGCAATTGGCATTAAATGCATTCAAAGAGCAGGTTAGTGAAAATAATATCCGTTTACATTTGCGTTCGAGCCAGCGTCACCTTAATTCCGCTTTCGCACAAAAGTCATTAGCGGGGGCTTTAAGCGAATTGTACGGCGTAACAGTTGAATGCAGTATTATTGAAGATGATAATCCTGCGGAGAAAACTCCGCTGGAGTGGCGACAAGCCATTTATGAAGAGAAATTGGCACAAGCTCGCCAATCAATTATTGCGGATAAAACTATTCAAACATTGCGGCAGGTATTTGATGCTGAATTGGACGAAGACAGTATCCGACCGATTTAACCATGCTGCAATCTGTACCTTGTTGTACGATGTAGCCATAGCGAAGAGAGAAATCTATGTTTGGTAAAGGTGGTTTGGGCAATTTGATGAAACAGGCCCAGCAAATGCAGGACAAAATGCAGAAAATGCAAGAAGAGATCGCCAATCTAGAAGTGACGGGGGAATCGGGAGCAGGTCTGGTTAAAGTGACTATCAATGGCGCTCATAATTGCCGTCGTGTTGAGATCGATCCAAGCCTGATGGAAGATGACAAAGAGATGTTGGAAGACCTGATTGCTGCCGCATTCAATGACGCAGCCCGTCGTATTGAAGAAACACAGAAAGAGAAAATGGCAGGCATTTCCAGTGGGATGCAATTGCCACCAGGCTTTAAGATGCCATTCTGATGCAAACCAGTCCTCTCCTTGAATCCTTGATGGAAGCATTACGCTGTTTGCCAGGGGTTGGCCCTAAGTCTGCACAGCGGATGGCTTTTCATCTGCTACAGCGTGATCGCAGTGGTGGAATGCGTTTGGCTCAGGCATTGACCAGATCAATGTCAGAAATTGGACACTGCAAATATTGCCGGACTTTTACCGAACAGGAACAGTGCACAATTTGTGCTAATCCACGCCGTCAACAAAATGGTCAAATCTGTGTGGTTGAAAGTCCAGCGGATATTCATGCTATTGAACAAACTGGGCAGTTTGCCGGAAGTTACTTTGTATTGATGGGGCATTTATCCCCATTAGATGGCATTGGTCCAATGGATATTGGTTTAGATCGTCTTGAGGACCGTCTCTCCACTGAGGAGATTTCAGAGGTGATTCTGGCGACTAATCCGACAGTGGAGGGAGAGGCCACTGCCAATTATATCGCAGAGATATGCTTTCAGTATGGTGTAACAGCAAGCCGTATTGCTCATGGTGTGCCGGTTGGTGGTGAACTTGAGATGGTAGATGGTACAACATTGTCCCATTCACTTGCTGGGCGGCAGAAGATTACTTATTAATCTTCTGTTAATGCCTTACGGTTTTGTCGAGTTGTGACCGAATAGTGTTGTAGTCTGGTTAGGGCAAGTCGTAAAGGTTTTGAGGCGCTACATTCTATGTGGCGCATGCCTTTTAGTTCATTCTGCTATGATCAAAAGTTACTTCATAATTCTTTTGGATAATCAAACTTGAAATTCAACTTATTTATCCCCATCTGCATATTATCGTCTGATTTTGTCTGTCTGAACTGGATTTAGATTGAGGTAATAAATGAGTATGAAAGGTCAGGAAACCCGTGGATTTCAGTCTGAAGTAAAACAACTTCTGCAATTAATGATCCATTCACTCTATTCCAATAAAGAGATTTTCCTTCGTGAACTAATCTCAAACGCTTCCGATGCTGCTGACAAATTACGTTTCCGCGCATTATCTGTTCCAAAACTTTATGAAAATGATGGTGAACTACGCGTTCGTCTTTCTTTTGATAAAGAAAAGAGAAGCATTACGATTAGTGATAATGGCATTGGTATGACTCGTGATGAAGTTATCGATAATCTTGGAACAATCGCTAAATCAGGAACAAAAGCTTTTCTGGAATCTATTGGTTCAGATCAGGCTAAAGACAGCCAGTTAATTGGTCAGTTTGGTGTTGGGTTTTACTCTGCATTTATTGTGTCTGATAAAGTCACTGTACGTACTCGTGCTGCTGGCGCTTCAATTGATCAGGGCGTATTCTGGGAATCTGCTGGTGAAGGTGATTACACGATTGCCGATATTGAAAAAGAAACCCGTGGTACAGAGATCACCCTTCATTTACGTGAAGGAGAAGATGAATTCCTGAATGACTGGCGTTTGCGTTCTGTTATCAGTAAATACTCTGACCATATTGCCTTGCCGGTTGAAATTGAAACCAAAAATAAGAGCGAAGAAGAGGGTGAAGAGGATACAGTAACTTGGGAGAAGATTAATAAAGCTCAAGCTTTATGGACTCGTGGTAAATCTGAAATTACAGATGAAGAGTATAAAGAGTTCTACAAACATATTTCTCATGATTTTACTGATCCGCTGATCTGGAGCCATAACCGCGTAGAAGGTAAACAGGAATATACTAGCATGCTCTATATTCCATCTCAGGCTCCGTGGGATATGTGGAACCGTGAGCATAAGCACGGGCTGAAATTGTATGTCCAGCGTGTGTTTATTATGGATGATGCGGAACAGTTTATGCCGAACTATTTACGCTTTGTCCGTGGTTTGATTGACTCCAACGACTTACCGCTAAACGTTTCCCGTGAAATTTTACAAGATAATTCTATTACCCGTAATTTACGTAATGCATTGACCAAACGTGCATTACAGATGCTGGATAAACTGGCGAAAGATGATGCAGAAAAGTACCAGCAATTCTGGCAACAGTTTGGTCTGGTAATGAAAGAAGGCCCGGCAGAGGATAGTACCAACAAAGAAGCTATCGCTAAATTGCTACGTTTTGCTTCTACTCATAATGACAGCTCGGCACAAACAGTTTCTCTGGAAGAGTATGTTAGTAGGATGACGGAAGGTCAGGATAAGATTTACTACATCACCGCAGACAGTTATGCTGCGGCGAAAAACAGTCCTCATCTGGAGTTGTTCCGTAAGAAAGGTATTGAAGTTCTGTTACTGTCAGATCGCATTGATGAATGGATGATGGGATACCTCACTGATTTTGATGGTAAAAAATTCCAGTCAGTCAGTAAAGCCGATGAATCCCTGGATAAACTGGCAGATGAAAACAAAGCCGAACAGGAAGAAATTGAAAAGCAGCTGGAGCCGTTTGTTGAGCGTGTAAAAACATTGCTTGGTGATCGAGTAAAAGAGGTTAAATTGACTCACCGTCTGACTGATACTCCAGCAATTGTCACAACAAATGTGGATGAAATGAGCACGCAGATGGCGAAATTGTTTGCTGCGGCTGGTCAACAGGTGCCGGACGTTAAGTACAATTTTGAGCTGAATCCTGATCATCAGTTGGTAAAACTGGCTTCTGATATCAGTGATGAAGTTCAATTCTCGGATTGGATTGAACTGTTGCTTGATCAGGCATTGTTTGCTGAGCGTGGCACGTTGGAAGACCCAAATCAGTTTATTCGCCGTATGAATCAGCTATTGTTGTCTGAGAAAGCTTGATTTAATCATTTTTTGGTGACGATTGGAAACCACGCCTATGAGATGGGCGTGGTTTATTTTTACAGAAAAATATCACGAAATCGTTTACCTGTTTCCTTGAGCGAACCCCATGCTAAATGGTATGGTGGCTCGTTTTCTCAAAATATAAAAACTAACTAGCAAGGGGATTTACGCAATGCGTATCATTCTGCTGGGCGCTCCGGGCGCCGGTAAAGGGACTCAGGCGCAATTTATCGTGGAGAAATATGGGGTACCTCAAATTTCTACTGGTGATATGTTGCGTACTGCGGTTAAGGCTGGCACAGAATTGGGTTTAAAAGCAAAAGCGCTGATGGATCATGGTAAGCTGGTTACTGATGAACTGGTTATTGCTTTGGTCAAAGAGCGCATCAAACAAGATGATTGCCGCAATGGTTTCTTGCTGGATGGGTTCCCCCGTACTATCCCCCAGGCTGATGCAATGAAAGAAGCGGGTATTAATGTTGATTATGTCTTGGAATTCGATGTTCCCGATGAACTCATTATTGAACGTATCATTGGACGCCGTATACATGCGCCATCTGGCCGTGTTTATCACATTAAATTTAATCCGCCAGCAGTGGAAAACAAGGATGATGTTACGGGTGAAGAGTTGACTGTTCGTAAAGACGATCACGAAGATATCGTGTGTAAACGTTTAGTTGAATACCATCAGCAGACAGCACCTTTAGTATCCTACTATCAAAAAGAAGCAGAGGCAGATTATACCAAATATTTTAGAATTGATGGTACTCGTAAGGTATCTGAGATTAGTGAAGAATTATCTAAAATTTTGGATTAATCAACCTGAATGATTCTTAGAGGGCGACTAATAAGTCGCCTTATCCTATATTATTTATTTACTGTATCAGGTAAATTAGTCGATTTTTCCTCATTGTTTTCGTAGATAAACATGATTTTCATCTGTATTTTATTATGCTAGGGTTTTCACTAGCGAAACAATGAAGGATCGACATAATGAACAACGGTAAATTTGGTGTTTTATTAGTTAATCTTGGCACTCCTGATAAACCGACAACTGCGGCTATAAGACGTTATTTAGCTGAGTTTCTTAGCGATAAAAGAGTCATAGATTTATCTCGATTTATCTGGAAGCCAATATTATATGGTTTTGTTTTGCCTTTCCGTTCCTCACGTGTAGCAAAGTTATACCAGAAAATTTGGACTGATGAAGGTTCTCCTCTATTAGTACATGGCCGTCGGCAACAGAAATTACTGGCAGAAAGACTTGCTGACATACCTGTTGAACTGGGAATGAATTACGGTTCTCCATCTCTTGAACAAGCGATTGACAACTTACTTAAGCAGAATGTTGAGCAGCTGATTGTTTTACCACTTTATCCCCAATATTCTGGTTCCTCATCTGCGGCTGTATTTGATGGTGTCAGTCTGGTATTGCAAAAATACCGAACTATTCCTGGAATTCACTTTATTCGTAGTTATGCTGATCATCCGGCTTATATTTCTGCACTGAAAGAAACTATTGAGCAGAGTTTCGATAAGCATGGTCAACCAGACAGATTATTGCTTTCCTATCATGGCATTCCGCAGCGTTTTGTTGATACGGGCGATATTTATGCTGAGCAGTGTAAGTTAACAACACGATTGCTAAAGCAAGCAATTAATTATCCGGCAGAGCAGGTAATGATGGCTTATCAATCACGTTTCGGTCGTGAGCAATGGTTGACACCATACGTAGATCAAACGATGCAAACTCTACCTAATCAGGGAATAAAACATATTCAGGTACTTTGCCCTGGTTTTTCGTCTGATTGTCTGGAAACGCTGGAAGAGATAAAACAGCTAAATAAAGAGATGTTTCTTAATGCAGGTGGGGAAAAATTTGAATATATTCCGGCGCTTAACGACAACGCTAGTCATATTTTACTACTTGAAGAGTTGGTCAACGGGTTTGTCAGAAACAGGAATGAATAGTGATAGGATTAATCTATCATTAGGGTTCATTGGCTTTTTAAGGTATATTGCTACACGGATGCCAGCCTAGTGGAACTGCCATACTTGTTTCAGAGTAAATGGGAATTAACCTATAGGCCCAGTGGGATGATGTTTTGTATATCAATTAGTAACAGCATATTTGAATTTGGATATAAATAATGAGTAATAAACCGATTAAAAGCACTAATTTCAGTGAAGAATATTTTAATTATCACAATTCAAAACAAGATGATGAAATTGATTTGTTTGAGTTATTCTCTGTTTTATTTCAATCAAAGTTATTGATTATCACTATTACTATCCTTTTTGCTGTTATCGGCTTTGTAGCAGCATCTTTGATGCCACAAAAGTGGAGCAGTTCTGCTTCTATTGTTAAGCCTCAACTTGAAGAGATACAACCACTTAGAGATCTCCTGACTAAGTTAGAGGTTTTAAGTTTACAACCATCAGTAACTTCATCGTCACTGTATAATAATTTTTTAAATAATTTTAATTCACGGGTTTTGCGTGAAGAATATCTGGTTAATACAGAATATTTTAAAAATCTGGTGGCTGAATCAGGTGATCATTCACCATTTGCAAAAAGAAAACTTATTGAAAAGATTGTGAATGATAATATTTCATCTTCTTCAAAAGCGGAAAAAGATGATGAAAACGGTGAAACTAAATTGACCTTCAGTGCCGAAACCGCAGAAGATGCATATAATCTGTTAAATGGCTATATTGACTATGCGTCGTCTGTTGTCCATGAACAGGTGAAGAGTGAATTAAGTGATATAGTAAAACAAAAGCTTAATTACTCTGAAGGTTTGTATAACGTTGATTTAAACCGTGTGAATAATATACAGGAAGCTAATATTGAGCGATTGAAACATGCATTATCTATCGCTAATTCGGCAGGAATTAAAAAGCCTATTTCCAGTGAAGGAGCAATGATCAAAGACGATCCAGATTATTCCATTGCTTTGGGGGCTGATGCATTACAACGTAAGTTGCAAATTACAGAGGAGATAAAAGATCCCACCTTGATTGATGCTGACTTACGTAACCGTTTGTTCTATATAGAAGAGCTGAAAGCACTTAAAGTAGATAAAGTTAACTTCCAACCATTTAGATATATGCAGGCTCCTTATGAGCCGACAGCGAAAGATTCACCGAAGCGTCTACTTATCTTAATGGGCAGTGCTTTTCTTGGGCTGATCTTGGCTGTGGTGTCTGTTCTAATTCGTCATATGGTACGTAGTCGTCAGCAAGCGGCTTAAGTTTTCCTTGGCAGTAAATGTCGTAGTGACATTTGCTGCCTGTCAGTTTTTATTGTGCTAATATGCTGCACCTTTTGGCGTTATAGCATCAATCAAAAATGAAATTCCCTGGTAAACGTAAATCAAAACACTATTTTCCCGTCAGTCTGCGTGATCCTTTACTCCAGCCAATTAAAGAGATGATGGATGGTGAGAATAACCGAGCTTATATCGTTGGTATCGATCAGACATTAGTGGATATTGAGGCGAAAGTAGATGAAGATTTTATCCAGCGCTATAACCTTAGCCAAGGGCATTCATTAGTTATTGAAGATGATGTAGCTGAAACCTTGTATAAAGAACTTACTGATAATAATCTTATTAGCCACGAATTTGCTGGTGGCACTATTGGTAATACTTTACATAATTACTCAGTTCTTGCCGATGATCGTTCCGTCTTACTGGGTACTATGTGTAGTAATATTCAGATTGGCGGTTATGCTTACCGCTACTTATGTAACACGTCTAGCCGTACTGATCTGAACTATTTACAGGGAGTGAGCGGAGCAATTGGTCGCTGTTTTACGTTAGTAACGGAAAATGGTGAGCGGACTTTTGCCATCAGTCCTGGGCAAATGAATCAACTTAAACCGGAAAGTATTCCTGAGAAGATTATTGCTGAAGCTTCTGCTTTGGTATTAACTGCTTACTTGATTCGTTGTAAACCGGGAGAACCAATGCCAGAAGCAACCATGAAAGCTATCGAATATGCTAAAAAGCATAGTGTACCTGTGGTTCTGACGCTAGGGACGAAATATGTTATTGCTGATGATCCACAATGGTGGCGTGATTTTCTGGTTGAGAATATTTCGGTTCTGGCAATGAATGAAGATGAAGCTTATGAGCTTACTGGTTTCAGTGATCCACTATTGGCTTCGGATATAGCACTAGATTGGGTCGATTTAGTTTTGTGTACCGCAGGTCCGGCTGGATTATATATGGCAGGTTATACGGAAAAAGATTATATGCGTCAGACAACCCATCCATTGTTACCGGGTGCTATTGCTGAATTTAACCGTTATGAGTTCAGTCGTGCTATGCGTAAATCTGATTGTCAAATCCCGATGAAAGTTTATTCCCATATTGAACCTTATATGGGGGGACCAGAAAAAATCATGAATACCAATGGGGCAGGTGATGGTGCTTTATCTGCTTTGCTGCATGATATAACGGCCAACAATCACCACAGAATGAATGTGCCTAATTCCAGTAAACATATCCGTACTTATCTAACATATTCATCACTTGCTCAGGTATGTAAATATGCCAACAGAGTTAGCTATCAGGTATTGAGTCAGCATTCCCCACGATTAAGCCGTGGTTTGCCCGAAAAAGAAGATAGTTTGGAAGAATCTTACTGGGAACGATAATTTTAAAATTTCGGCACCGTATAAATTAATGAGGTGCCGAAATTTAGCTATAAAATCATTTATTAAGATTGTAAATGGTAGTTAGAGTTTATTTTATTAATAGCAATGATTTTTGTCGAATTTATAAAAGGCAAAGTATCTTATTCTTATTTATACCCGTCATCTTTCAAGCTGCCTCTTTGTTGGCTGCACTCACTCACCCCGGTCACATAGTTATCTATGCTCCCGGGGATTCGCTCCCTTGCCGCCGCGATCCATCTTGAAATCCATAGGGTATATATATCTGTTTAAATAAATTCAAATAATATTTAAAAATGTCCTAGAATAGAATATTTATATGACTAAGATAACAATAATATGCAAATTGAATTCTCTGTTTGTTTTTTCTCTTTTAATTATCATTTTGTTTTATATATGAAAATTCCACATGGAGGCGCATTGATAATATAGTTAGATCCCGCTAAAATCACCAATCCGGTTCATGCTGATTTGATTATTTACCTCATTTTCTGTTTATTCTAGTAGGGCTTAGCTAAAGGAAGAATTTGGACTAAAATCACAATTTTTAAAAATATTGAAACTGATTTTTCAATTGTTGATTCTACTAATTATAATCAAGATGATTGGCTAAAGAATACTCCTTTATTAATAATATACTGAAATGATACTCGCTGTGTATTGAAATGATATTCTTTATATATTGAAATGATATCGACCATATATAGAAATGATATTAGTTATATATGGATTGGAGCTGCTATATTTTAGGAGTATTCCCGAAGTTAATACGGAATTTCATATTTTTTGTATATTTTATTACTGAATTGGAGTTATTGAGATTACTAACATTGAGAGAAAAGACGAACCTAATAGCTATTAAGTGAAAGTAATGGTATTTAATGACCGTAACTTATTATTGTTAATTTAAAGAGATGGGGGGCGTGATGAAATTTTTTACTGAAAATTTCCTATTATATTTCAAATAATTAATTATTATGTATAACAGCCACTGAGGATACTATGAATAGTTACTACGATTATATAAGAATTGCCAGCATGGTGAGTATGGTCTTAATTATGCCGGGACCAACAAATACTCTTTTGGTATCATCTGGATATTCACATGGTTTTATTAGTACACTCAGGCTGATATTAGCTGAGGCATTGGGTTATATAATAGCAATTAGTTTGTGGGGGTTATTTTTATCTACAGTCTCTCATGCTTTCATATGGTTACTGGTTATCTTAAAGATGTGTGCTTCGACATACATTGCTTATCTAGCTTTTAAAGTTTGGCATTTCTCATTAGACAAGAACGTAGTAAAAATCCATTTTATCACGGTATTATTTGCCACGTTGCTTAATCCTAAGGCTTTTGTGTTTGCTACATATATATTTCCTCTTACTGCATTTACTTTGTGGTCAGAATACATCCCATGCATGACGGTTTTTGTTTGTGCATTATTACCCGTTTCCCTGATTTGGGTGGGGGTTGGGAAAATGCTATATGTAGGAAAGCTGGGAAAAGGAATTTTAAAACCCGATTTGTTTTATCGTCTTGCTTCTTTAGTGCTATGTGTTTTCTCTGTTTCAATGTTTTACACGTCAATGAAAGGTGTTTTATATCTTTGACGTAATCGGATATTTGATATTGTGCCCTCCCGACTGATTGGCTTTTTCATTAATAGTCTCATTAAGCTAATAGTGGTTGAAGGTAGCTTGGATTGTATATACCCTATGGATTTCAAGATGCATCGCGGCGGCAAGGGAGTGAATCCCCGGGAGCATAGATAACTATGTGACCGGGGTGAGCGAGTGCAGCCAACAAAGAGGCAACTTGAAAGATAACGGGTATAGAGTTTCCTTGTTGTAGCTGGGTAAATACCATGATCATGTTAAGCAACGCAAAAAATTCAATACATGGTATTTACCCGCTATTAATAAAAAATATTTACCTCAATGGGTTGCTGAATTTTGTTTTAAATGGGCTAAGGATTAATTGATAATCCGATTGATTTTTGTTGTATAGAATTGAGTAGAGCGATACTTCAACTGAAAGTTTTGTTCCCTCTGAGCTGTCCTTATCACTGATACTTAAGTGATAAGAACGGCTCATGATCCCTACTCGGTAAGGAATAGGGAATGATTCCATCAGCAGTCACTTTCCTCAAAGTAATGGCGAAAAAGGCGATGCTGGAGGTGGTTCAATCGAATAGCTTTGCTCACTGTTGGCGAATACAGTTGCCATTGTTTTAGCAATTTCATGCTCACCAATAATGACGTGGCTAGCTCCACGCTCTGTGATATAGGTAACTTCATCGTCATAGTCGGCTCGGACGATAATATTAATATCCGGGCGAGCTTCCCTTGCACAGGCGACAATCTCACCCGCTTCATAGCCATTAGGAATAGTCAGTAGGAGGGAGCAGGCGCAATCTAAGCGTGCCAGTGACATAATATCTTTGCTGGCAGCGTTGCCCATGATTGCACTAATACCTTGTTCACCGAGTTCCTCAAATTTGGCTCTGGTGTTTTCAATAACAACCAGAGGGATCTCTTTTTCCTGCAAGCGTTGGCATAGTAAGCTGCCGACACGCCCGTAGCCGACAACGATAGTGTGGCCGCAGATATCGACAGGAATTTGCGTCTCTTCTTCCAACGTTTCTTCCAGTAACTGTTCCTCAATAGTTTCTGTTTTTTCCAGATAGCGATCCAACAGACTAAATAGAACTGGATTTAGCATGATAGAAACAATCGCGCCAGCCAGAACAAGGTTACGGGCATTTCCATCAAGCAGGCCGAGTGCAACCCCAAGACCAGCCAGAATAAAGGCAAATTCACCGATTTGCGCCAGGCTGACTGAAATCGTTAACGCGGTCCGGCGTGAGTGGCCGAACATCTTTACAAGTAACATTGCCGCGGCGGACTTACCAATAATAATGATTGCCAACGTTGCCAATATCGATAGGGGCTGTTGAATGAGGACCATTGGGTCGAACAGCATGCCAACAGAAACGAAGAATAATACGGCGAAAGCATCTCTGAGTGGCAGCGTATCCTGGGCGGCACGGTGGCTTAGTTCTGATTCGTTTAATACCATACCGGCGAAGAACGCGCCTAGTGCGAATGAGGCATCAAACAGAGCAACGGCACCGTAAGCGATACCTAAGGCGATAACCAGTACAGCAAGGGTAAATAGTTCCCTGGAGCCGGTACTCGCGGTTTTTGCCAGTACCCACGGGATTAGACGGCGGCCAACAACAATCATCAGCAAGATAAAAGCGATAACTTTACCGATTGTCATGGCGAGCTCTATAATTAATTGCCCAATATTGGCTTCCTTATTACCAAGAATACCGGCAGCCGCGGGCAGTAATACCAGAGTCAGCACCATCGCTAGATCTTCGACAATCAGCCAGCCAATAGCTATTTGACCTCGTTGGCTATCGATTAGTTGGCGCTCTTCTAGCGCTCGTAACAGAACAACGGTACTGGCGGTTGATAGACAGAGACCAAAGACGATACCGCTAAATAATTCCCAACCCAGTATTGCTGATAGCCCTACTCCGAGTAGTGTCGCGACCAGTATTTGTGCAATAGCACCAGGGATAGCAATAGATTTTACTGCTAACAGATCTTTGAGTGAAAAATGCAGTCCGACACCAAACATCAATAAGATGACACCAATTTCTGCCAGCTCGGGGGCCAGTGATGCATCAGCGACAAAACCAGGAGTGAAAGGACCAGCGAGTACTCCCGCAGTAAGGTAACCAACCAGCGGTGAGATTTTCAGGCGTTGTGCCAGCATACCAAGCAGATAAGCGATAAAGAACGCGCCAACGATAGTGGTGATAAGTGGTGTCGAGTGCTCCATTAAGACTCCTTCTTGCTGAGGCTAGTAAATAGCATAGTGAAGAGGTAGGTGTAACTGTATTTTATAGATAATTCGAGGTAAATTCGCTAAAAAAATGAATAAAACATCAAAAAATATAGATTGAAAGGATTAAACTACCCGTAACAGGTATTTGTGTTGCTCTATTTGAATATTTATGAGGTAAACAAGCACTATTCCCACATAAAAATTAACTTTTATGTGGGGTTGCATGGTGATTTTTCTAATTCTTATCTTCTATATTAGGTAATAAAGCGGTAAATATGCCAAGTAACGGCAGAAAAGCACAAATCTGATAAACCAGTTCAATACTTGTTCTGTCCGCAATATCACCAAGTACCGCTGCGCCAATACCTCCCATACCAAAAGCCAGCCCGAAAAACAGGCCGGATACCATCCCGGTTTTACCTGGAATAAGTTCCTGAGCGTATACCAGGATTGCAGAGAACGCAGATGCCAGAATCACACCAATAATCACTGATAGAATACTTGTCCAGTACAGAGAAGCGTAAGGCAGAACTAAGGTAAAAGGTGCAACTCCAAGGATAGATATCCAGATAACATACTTTCTGCCGATCCTGTCACCAAGCGGTCCACCAATAATGGTTCCTGCTGCAACTGCGAATAAAAAAATAAACAGATGAAACTGGGCGCTTTGTACAGAAATGCCAAATTTGTGTATTAAGTAAAAAGTATAATAGCTACTGATACTGGTGAGATAAAAATATTTGGAAAAGATTAAGATTAGCAAAATAACTAAGGAACCTATCACGGTTTTTCTTGATAAAACTTTAATGGCAGGGCCAGTTTTGGCTTGGTTTTTCTTGATATAATTCTGAGTGTTATACCATTTACTGATCTGTAGCAGCACGATGATACCCAGTAATGCTGCCAAAGAAAACCAGCCAACGTTGCCTCTGCCATAGGGAGCAATAAACAGAGCGGCCAGCAATGGTCCAAGGGAGCTGCCAAAATTACCGCCGACTTGAAAAAGAGATTGAGCTAGTCCGTGGCGACCCCCGGATGCCATACGTGCTACGCGCGACGATTCCGGGTGGAATACCGAAGAACCTGTTCCGATTAATGCAGATGCTAATAGAATTAACGGGAAATTGTTGGCATAGGCCAGCAATAATAGACCGGATAAGGTGAAACTCATTCCAACAGGTAATGAATAGGGCTGTGGATGTTTATCGGTATAGAGACCTATCAGTGGTTGTAATAAAGAGGCGGTAATCTGATAAGTCAGGGTGATCATACCGATTTGCACAAAACTCAGGTTGAATTCTAATTGTAGTAAAGGATAAATTGCTAGAATTAGCGATTGGATCATATCGTTCAATAAGTGTGAAACACTGATTGCTCCAAGAATAGTAAAAACGGTATTCCTGGTTTTTTTGGGGTGAGATGGAACTATGGTGGTATTGCTTTGTTCGCTCATATTAGCTGCCAACCTGTCTTAATCAATAGTCAGTATATTTGTTGAATTTTAATACATATTAGGTAGAGAGTTGATTTTTTACTATCTTGGATATAGTTTTATACCCTATGGATTTCAAGATGCATCGCGGCGGCAAGGGAGTGAATCCCCGGGAACATAGATAACGATGTGACCGGGGTGAGCGAGTGCAGCCAACAAAGAGGCAACTTGAAAGATGACGGGTATATAGTATTCTCGCAAAGACGAAACAAAACATGTGTTAATAACTGCATAACATAACCTGTCTCAAGAAATGATCAATTTATCCCGCCTTGTTAGCTTTAAAAGCTGTTTTTGCATGGCTATTCACTAAAAAAACATGGAGATATACCATGAAATTCTCGTTCAAGACCTCAGCTTGTGCTTTGGTTGTATCTATAGCACTACTTCCAGCAATCGCAAATGCATGGGAGAAGGATAAAACCTATAACATTACTATTTTGCACACCAATGACCATCATGGTCATTTTTGGCGTAACGATTATGGTGAGTATGGTTTAGCCGCTCAAAAAACGGTAGTTGATGAAATCCGTCAGGAGGTCGTGAAAAAAGGGGGTAGTGTGTTACTGCTTTCCGGCGGAGATATTAATACCGGTGTACCAGAATCTGATCTGCAAAATGCCGAACCTGATTTTAAAGGCATGAACTTGGTGGGCTATGATGCAATGGCGTTGGGTAACCATGAGTTTGATAATCCTCTGTCAATACTGCGTCAACAGGAAAAATGGGCAACTTTTCCATTTCTGGCTGCCAATATTTACCAAACAAGCACTGGCAAACGTTTGTTCAAACCTTATACCATTTTCGATAAACAGGGTGTGAAAATTGCAGTTATTGGCCTGACGACTGATGATACGGCGAAAATCGGTAACCCGGCTAATTTTCCTGATGTTGAATTTCGTGTTCCTGCGACAGAAGCCAAAATGGTTGTTGAAGAACTAAAGAGAGATGAAAAGCCAGATGTGATTATTGCCGCAACCCATATGGGGCACTATGACAACGGTAATCATGGTTCTAATGCGCCGGGTGATGTTGAAATGGCTCGCAGTTTGCCTGCGGGCTATCTGGATATGATTGTCGGTGGTCACTCACAAGATCCGGTCTGTATGTCTGCGGAAAATAAAAATTATAAGCAGATCGATTATGTGCCAGGAACCCCATGTTCGCCGGATCGTCAGAACGGTACCTGGATTGTTCAGGCTCATGAGTGGGGTAAATATGTTGGTCGTGCTGACTTCCAGTTCCGTAATGGTGAATTAAAGCTGACTCACTATCAGTTGATCCCTATTAACCTCAAAAAGAAAGTGCAGAAGGAAGATGGTTCTACTGAACGTGCTTACTACACTCATGAAATTGCACAAAACCCGGATATGTTAAAGTTGCTGATGCCTTATCAAGATAAAGGTGATAAACAACTTGGTGTGAAAGTGGGTTCTATTGAGGGTAAATTGGAAGGGGATCGCAGCAAAGTTCGTTTTGTTCAGACTAATATGGCTCATGTTGTTCTTTCTGCCATGATGGAACGCGCGGGTGCTGATTTTGCGATTATGAGTGGTGGTGGTATTCGCGATTCGATTGAATCAGGTGATATCACTTATAAAGATGTGTTGAAAGTGCATCCATTTGCCAACACATTGGTTTACGTTGATATGAAAGGCAATGAAGTCAAACAATATCTGGCGGCGATTGCTAATATGAAAGTTGACTCTGGTGCTTATGCACAGTTTTTGAATGTTAGCCTGATTGCTGATGGTAAAAGTGTTAAAGAGGTAAAAATCGGTGGAAAGCCACTAGAGCCGAATAAAACTTACCGCATGGC
The DNA here is from genome assembly GCF_963878365.1 of Photorhabdus sp. HUG-39. NCBI lineage: Bacteria > Pseudomonadati > Pseudomonadota > Gammaproteobacteria > Enterobacterales > Morganellaceae > Photorhabdus > Photorhabdus sp. HUG-39. The sequence goes on from NZ_CAWNWY010000002.1 coordinate 80,068, forward strand.
AATGCTTGACTTTAATGCTATTGGTGGTGATGGCTATCCACGTGTTGATAATTATCCAACCTATGTCAACACCGGTTTTATTGATGCAGAAGTTTTGAAAGACTATATCGAGAAGCATTCACCACTGAAAGCGGCTGATTATGAGCCAAAGGGTGAAATTATTTATCAATAATCCCTGACAGAATGATAAATCGAAAGGGCTGCAATTTTGGCCGCCCTTTTGGGGCAATAATTTAAGTTTTTGCAATATCAGCGAAATTGCCTCTCACTAACCTACAGAGATCAGACGACGCCAATTCAATATCTAACCCTCGTTTACCACCCGAGACAAATATAGTTGGGAACTGTTGCGCTTGGTTATCAATAACTGTTGGCAAGTGTTTTTTCTGTCCTAACGGACTGATCCCGCCGACGAGATACCCTGTCACTTTCTGGGCGATTTGGGGATCAGCCATTTCTGCTTTTTTGACTTTAAAAACTTTGGCGACCTTTTTTAAGTCCAGCTCACTTGAAACGGGGGTGACGGCTACCACCAAATTTTTAGCCTCACCATTAAGTGCAACCAGCAAGGTCTTGAATACTTGCTTGGCATTGAGTCTTAATTTCCTCACTGCTTCATCACCAAAGTTATGCTCATTTTTGTCGTGCTCATAGGTATGAAGAGAGAAGCTAACTTTCTGTTTTTCTAACAAAATGATCGCAGGTGTCATAATTTCATTACATAGGGTAATTTTATAATTAAGGATAACGGATGAAATGGAATGATGGAATTGATAATCTGACTATGGCTCTGTTGCTTGTATACAAACAGGTAATATCCCGAACTTAATAAGAACAACGAAAATGACAGATTATTCCTCATATGATTGGCCAATATTATAGCAATGTATGTAATATTGGCCTTTTTTTAATCCTGTTCTTCTGTCAGCATCTGAGGCAAATTCCCTTCACCATACAGATGCAAAGCACCAACAGCGACAAGATATCGACCGGTAGGTAATTTCCGTAAACGCTTATTCCATCGTTTATTACGTTCAGTCATCAATAGTTGGTATATCTCTTTACTAAAAGTTGTTGGTAAAGCATGCTCTTGCTGTTCAGGTTGATAGTCCATCCACCAACTGATCATGGTTTGTAAAGCGCGGGCATTTGCGTGCCAATGGGTTAATGTATCTTCCAGTAGTGGCAGGCCGTTATTGGGAATTTGATTAAGTAAATTAATTTGTGATTCAGTACCTTCTAGTTCAATAACCGTTTTCCCTTGCGCTTTGGCTGAATTCAGTAGCTGATAATCGATACCGTAGTGGGGATGCAATCCAAGGTTTTGTGCTTGTCCTGCTTGTAAAATTAAAGCGATTTGCCATGAGGGTAATAAATTGAGGAATTCTTCCTGCTGTTGGATTTCATTGCAGCAGTCTTGAAAATTCTGGTACATCTCAGAAGATAAACGTTGTTCGATGCGGTGATATGATTGAAATTCATCATGAAATGGGGAGTCTGCCTGAGTAATATCTGCTTCCACGATTAATGTATCGGATAGATTAAGTTGTTCTATCAATATTTCCGAAAGTGGGAACATATTTTTCGTACCCATGTGAATACTGCCTACCAGGTGCAAATGTCTATCACCTGCCAGTGTAATATCGTGAGCGGGATAGGGATAACGGTGGGAAGACTTTATTCCCAATATATTGGTAAGGTGTTTAATCAGTCGTCCCATTTGTGTTCCGGTTTAGCATTTATATTTTTAAGGTGATTATCAATATTATAGCTGTACTTCCGCTGTATCTTTATTTATTTCCATTGAATGTTTCTTTTTATTAGTATCAGTATACAAGGAGATTTTTCCTGTTCCTTCCATTTATCTTACTAGCCTTTTAGCACCTATCACAGTCTCTTGGGTATATACCCTATGGATTTCAAGATGCATCGCGGCGGCAAGGGAGCGAATCCCCGGGAGCATAGATAACTATGTGACCGGGGTGAGTGAGTGCAGCCAACAAAGAGGCAACTTGAAAGATGACGGGTATAGAGAGTCAGTAGATTGATATTCACCGTTACTAGGTTATCTTGACGATGTAAGGAATATTCCTTACACTTTGATTGAAGTAATAATTGGAGATTTGTTATGACATCTATCTATGAACTTGCAACATTGACTTCCAAAGGCCAGATAACGATACCTAGGTCTATCCGTCAGGCATTAGGTGTTGATACAGGTAGTAAGCTGGCCTTTGAGTTGCGTGATGGTGAGGTAGTCGTGACTCGTGTAGGGATTGAGCATGAAGATCCTGTCATTGGGGCATTCCTTGAGCTATTGTCTGCGGATATTCAGGCTGGGCATCATGTGAGTGGTTTACCTAAGGAACTGGAAGAGGCTATGCAGTACAATGCTGGTCACGCTATCGATCTGAATGAGAATATTGACGGAGATGTGGTGATTTGATGCAGCGACATGGATGGACACTGTTGTATCACTCATGTGTGATACAACAGCTTCGGAAGCTGCATGATGCAGTAAAAAGGGCCGAGAAGAGTGATCTTCACGGGTTTGAGAGCAATCCGAATGTCAAGCTGTTTCGGGCGTTGAGCAAATTGATTCTAGATGTGGTGCCAAGTGATCCTTCCCGGAACGAGTATCGGCAAGGTAATACCTTAGGGGCCGCCTATCGCCACTGGCGGCGAGCTAAAATTGGTCGAAGGTTCCGCTTGTTCTTCCGTTATGATTCCAGAGCTAGGATCATTGTGTATGCCTGGATCAACGATGAGGAGACCTTGCGTTCGGAAGGTAGTAAGTCCGATCCCTATACAGTCTTTGAGAAGATGTTGGGACGAGGAAATCCGCCCGATGGCTGGGCTGCATTAATCGCAGCCAGTCAGCAGAGGTGGTTATAACTGAAGTAATTTGTCCACAAATTGGCGAGGGGTGATAGGGTAAAAGTGTAAAGAGTGCAGGGATGACAAATTTTTACAATTTACCCCAATATCACTAAATCTAACTCATTTTCGTGGTTTTAGGTTTAAACCTCAATAAGCGGTTAGCATTACTCACCACCGTAATTGAAGACAGCGCCATTGCCGCACCTGCGACTACCGGATCTAACAGGGTTCCAGTAAAGGGATAGAGCACACCAGCGGCAATGGGAATCCCCAATGTGTTGTAGATAAATGCGCCTAATAGGTTTTGTTTCATATTGCGCAGAGTGCCTTTGGATAGCTCAACCGCATCAGCCACACCATGTAGACTATGACGCATTAGCGTTATTGCGGCAGTTTCAATGGCGATATCGCTACCACCTCCCATTGCAATCCCCACATCAGCCTGCGCTAGGGCAGGAGCATCGTTAATGCCATCCCCCACCATAGCAACCTTGCGACCTGCTGCTTGCAATTTCTGGATAGCTTCAGCTTTGCCATCAGGTAATACACCCGCAATCACTTGATCAATACCCGCTTCTTTTGCAATCGCATTGGCAGTCACCGGATTATCACCGGTTAGCATCACTAAACGGTAGCCTTGGTGATGTAATCGTTGCAATGCAGTCATGGTATCTTCACGCAGTGGATCGCGAATTGATAGCACTGCCGCCGCTTTACCTCCTGCTGCCAGAAGAACCGGTGTGATGCTTTGTTCTGCCTGTTGAGCAATCAGCGGTTTTAATTCTTGCGTATCGACTTGATTTTGTTCTAGCCAGGCTTGATTACCTAGCAACAAGGTTGTGCCATTGACTTCACCACTGATACCCAGCCCAGCCAGAGTGCGGAATTGTTCAACTTGCGGTAATTCCAGCCCTTCGGCTTTAGCAAGAATGGCTTTGGCTAATGGATGGTTAGAACCTTTTTCCAGTGCACCCGCCCAACGCAATACCTCTTGTTCACTGTACCCATTAAAGGTATGTATATCAGTCAATTGAGGCATACCTTCCGTCAGCGTACCGGTTTTATCGAAAACAATGGTATCCAATGTGCTAGCTTGTTGCAGTGCATCGGCATCCCGAACCAGTACCCCGAATTCTGCTGCTCGGCCGACACCAGAGATAATTGACATCGGGGTCGCCAGCCCAAGGGCACAGGGGCAGGCAATAATCAACACAGTGGTAATAATGACCAATGAATACATCATCTGTGGTGCTGGCCCAACGAAATACCAAATAGCACCGGCAATCAGGGCAATTGCGACAACAACGGGAACAAACACGGAGGAAATTTTATCTGCTAACTGACCAATTTCTGGCTTACTGCTTTGTGCCTGACGGACCAGTTTAATAATTCGAGCTAATGTTGTCTGGCTGCCAACCGCGGCGGCAGTAAACAGTACTGTACCGTCTTGCACCGTCGTACCGGCATGAATGTTATCGCCTTTGGTTTTTTGCTGTGGAATCGGCTCACCGGTGAGCATTGCCTCATCTATCCAAACCTCACCTTGAATGATTTCACCATCAACGGGAACGCGATCACCGGTTGTCAGACGTAACGTCATGCCGGGTTTGACGTCAGCCAATCGCATCTCTTTTTCGCCATCTCCTGTCACCACACGGGCAGTCGGTGGTGTCAGATCCAGCAGACGCTCCAGTGCTTTTGAAGAACGCTGACGGGCACGTTGTTCCAGAGCATGCCCCAAGTTTATCAGACCGATAATCATCGCGCTGGCTTCATAATAGAGATGACGAGCTTGTGGTGGAAAAATATCTGGCCATAGGTTGACACTGATGGAGTAAAGCCAGGCTGCGCCAGTTCCCAATGCCACTAATGTATCCATTGTCGCACTGCCGTTTTTCAGGCTTTGCCACGCATTGCGATAGAAGTGACCACCGGCAAAAATCATCACGGCAAGCGTGATAACGCCGATAGTCAGCCAGATATGATGGTTTTCAGGTGTGAGCATCATATTATCGCCCATCATGCCCCATACCATCACGGGAATACCGACGACTAAGGCTAATGCTGACTGCCAACGAAAACGGCGCATATTAGCATCAGAAACTTGTTGCTGGCGTTCACGCCGTTCAGTTTCGTCCTGAATCAGTTCTGCGCCATACCCGGCTTTTTCTACTGCTTTAATCAGTGCCTCCGCTGAGGCACTACCGGTAATTAAAGCGCTGCGTTCAGCAAGATTCACTCTGGCATTTTCCACGCCATCAACGCCTTGTAATGCTTTCTGAACTTTATTCACACAGCTAGCGCAAGTCATGCCATCCAACAGCAACTGGATGCTGTCATCGTTATCATTCACAACGGATACGTCAGTTTTTTCGACCGGAACAGAGGAGGTTGCCGCTGCCAAAGGTTCCGGTCTGTTTGAAGCAGGTAATGTCAGCGGCTCAGATTTTGGGGAGTTTTGACCAGAAGCGAGTTTTGCTTGATAACCCGCCTGCTCAACAGCGGCAATTAAGGTATCGGCATCGGCTTTACCGTAAACTTTAGCTGTTTCGGTATTCACCTCTGCGGCAATAACGCCATCTACGGCTTCCAGCGCTTTACGAGTCGTACCGGCACAATGCATGCAACTCAGTCCAGAGAGTGTCAATTCAACATCAGGTTGGCTGGCGATTATCGCATCGTAACCTGCTGCTTGAATTGTTTCGATTAATGATTCAGCAGAGGCTGTACCGATGATTTTGGCATAATCAATCGTGATATCCGCCTGTTCCACATCTGTACGATTTGCTAGTGCCTTTTTCACATTGTTAACACAGTGCATACAGGAGAGTCCCTGCAAGGTTAAAATAGTTGTGTGTGACATAAAAAAACTCCTAACACATAGTGATGTAATTATTCTTCACACCTGTGTGATAATTGATGATATCTACACAGTTCAAGTGAATTTCTGACTTGTTGCGAAGGTTAAACCTTCCCTCAAGGGTAAGGTCAAGGGGAAAAAATGAACATTAGTGAGATTGCTCAAAAAACCGGTCTTACCAGCAAAGCGATCCGGTTTTATGAAGAAAAGGATCTGATCACGCCGCCGGAAAGGGGGGATAACGGCTACCGTTATTATCAGCAGAAACATATTGATGAACTAACGCTGTTGCGTCAGGCAAAACAGGTAGGTTTTACACTTGATGAATGCCGTGAGTTTTTAGTGTTATTTCGCAACCCCAATCGTCATAGTGCTGATGTAAAAGCGGCAACATTGCATAAAGTGGCTGAAATAGAAAAAGCGATTGAAGAGTTGCAGAAAATAAGAAGTAAATTGTTATCTTTGGCGGAAGAGTGCCCTGGAGATGACGGGGCTGCATGCCCCATCATAGATCATTTATCGGGTTGTTGCTCTCATCACTGAGAACTGACCGGTTTGACTTTCAGGGTAATGCCATCAACAGCGATCACTTCTACTTCGGTATGGGCTGGTAGTTCACTATCACAGTGAACTCGCCAGCTTCCATCCGCCAGTTTGACCCGGCTGTAACCATTTTCAGTATCTGAAGTCAGTTTGGCTCGGATACCGATGAGCTGGTGGTCTTTCTGGTTCAGGGTATCGCCGCCTTTTGATGGGCGGCGACGTAACCAGTAGCGCCAGAGCATTGCAGAAAGCAGCGTCAGAGTGGCAAACAAAATGCCTTGCCATTCCCAATCTATTCCTGGTAGCAGCCAGGTGACAAACGCAACAACGATAGCGGCTATACCCGTCCATAATAGATAGCCGCCAGTTCCCAGAAGCTCTGCAATTAACAGTAAGCCGCCAAAAGAGAACCAGAGCCAAGGGGTTTGCGCCGCAATCTGTGCAATCATGGTTATTTACCTTTTTTGCTTTCGCCAATCAGTTCAGTAATACCGCCAATCGCACCCATTAGATTGCTCGCTTCCAGAGGCATCATAATGACTTTGCTGTTACTGGAAGCGCCAATACTGGTCAGTGCATCCGTATATTTCTGGGCAACAAAGTAGTTAATTGCCTGCATGTTACCGTCAGAGATCGCATCGGACACCATTTTAGTTGCGCGAGCTTCCGCTTCGGCGGCACGTTCACGTGCTTCTGCCTGGAGAAATGCCGATTGACGTTCCCCTTCTGCTTTCAGAATTTGAGACTGTTTTTCTCCTTCTGCTTTCAGAATAGCCGCCTGACGGATACCTTCTGCTTCCAGAATATCAGCACGTTTTGTACGTTCTGCTTTCATCTGGGCGTTCATGGCAGAGATCAACTCTTTTGGTGGACGCACATCACGGATTTCAATACGGGTAATTTTCACTCCCCATGGGTTAGTGGCTTCATCAACAATATGTAATAGACGACTGTTGATAGAATCACGCTGCGACAGCATTTCATCCAATTCCATTGAACCCAAAACGGTACGGAAGTTGGTCATCGTCAGATTGATAATGGATAGTTCAAGGTTGCTGACTTCATAAGCAGCCCGAACAGGATCGACAACCTGAATAAAGCAAACTGCATCAATAGTAACATTGGCGTTATCGCGGGAAATCACTTCCTGTGAAGGAATATCCAACACTTGTTCCATCATGTTAATTTTACGGCCAATGCGATCGATAAAAGGGACGATAATATGCAAACCCGGTAATAAAGTTCGGGTATAACGGCCGAAACGTTCTACCGTCCATTGATAACCTTGTGGCACTGTTTTTACGCAAGTAAAGACAATAACCACCGCAATAAATATCAAAATGGGTACGGCACCAAAAGCGAATAAATCCATAGCAATTCCTTACAATTAAATAAATCAGTAAAGCAGCGAGTAAACCTGGCGACGATATTTCGAAGCCAAGGTATTACCGGTCCCCATTGCAGACATAATATCCATCATTGTTTTCCGTACCGCACCGTTGGCAGCAGAAAGGTCCTTTTTCAGGAAGCTGAGTAATAATTCCAGAGCTTCTTCATTACGGCTGACTTCGTGCAGTTTCAGCGCGAGCTTAACAGCCAGCTCTGCATTTTCCGGTTGAATGGCGAATTCTTGCTGCAATTGTTGGATCTCTGGTGTATCCGCCGCTTGCTTTTGTAACTCAATTTGAGCCAGTAAACTGTGATAATGAGTGTCTTGATCCTGTAATGGAATAAGACTCAGAATTTCCTGGGCTTCTTCTATATTATTGAGCATAATTTGCACTTTGGTCAACATAAGTGCAATTGCACTGTTTTTGGGCGCTAATTGCCAGGCTTCTTTCAATAACGATAGTGCTTCCTGATGTTTTCCTTCGGCGATAAGTTCCTCAGCTTGGGCGGCTTTCAACTCTTCCGGTTTCGGTAATACACGAGCAAGCATCTCTCTAATCACGTTTTCAGGTTGTGGCCCTTGAAAACCGTCTACGGGTTGACCTTGTTGCATAATATAAACTGTAGGAATGGAGCGTAAGCCAAACTGTGCAGCGACCATTTGCTCTTTATCACAATCTACTTTTGCCAATATGAATTGATTTGCGTATTCGGCTGCCAGTTTATCCAGTGTTACGCCTAATTCTTGGCAATGTGAGCTACGTTCAGACCAAAAATAAAATAAAACAGGCACAGTCATAGACTGTTCAACGGTTTGATGTAGGTTGCTTTCGTTAACATTAATTCCAGTAGAGGTTGGTAACATATAATTAGTCTCTTAAATTTGATTATTGCAGGGTATAATTAAATAGATTGAGGTTATTTTATTAACTTTCAAGTTGTACCACTCTGTTTACTCAGTATTTTATCCATTACTCTTCCTGGCAAAATCCGGCGCATAATAGTAACTGCGTGGGTTATCCAAGTCACTGGATAACGTAATTTAGGGTTAGGACTTTCCAAAGCATGAATCAGTTTGCGCACAACAGCTTCGGGGGTTAGGGCAAAATGGCGGGCGATCCTGGGGTTTCTGACCGGCTTATCGCTTTGCGTTTGATTCACGTTTTCTGTAAAACGTGTTTTTATCGGACCAGGGACAATTAGACAAGCTTTAATTCCTGTTCCGGCTAATTCCATTCTTAAGGCATCTGACCATGCTTCCAAGGCATATTTACTGGCAGAATAAGCACCGCGGCCTGGGGTTGAAATCAGTCCCATAACTGAACTGGTTTGGATAATACGGCCCTCACCATGAAGTTGCATTGCTGGAAGTAATAAGCAGGTAAGTTGATGTGCACCAAATAGATTGGTGGAGAATTGCCGTTCCAGTTGTTCACGACTGATAGTATTAAGCGGGCCATAAATACCAAAGCCGCCGTTATTAAACAGTCCGTAAAGACGGCCATTGGTTAGCCTGATGACCTCGGCGGCGGCGCGTTCCACACTCATTTTATCATCAAGATCCAATTCGATAGGTTCCAGTCCTAATTCGCGCATATGCTGTAAATCTGCGGGTTTCCGGCAAGCTGCTAATACTCTGTAGCCCCGTTGATGTAGTGTTTTGGCCGCCACCAGACCAATTCCACTGGAACAGCCTGTGATAAGAACTGACTTTTGCATAACTTTAACCTGTTTATAGACATCAATTTGTTGAAACTAATAGTTTACTATTCAAGAATAATTAAGATGTGCTGATAGTGTGTCAGACATCCAGTCGGCGATAAATGGTTGAGCTGCCAGATTGGGATGTAATCCGTCTTGTTGCACCCACTCTGGTTTAATAGCGACTTGTTCCATATAAAACGGGAGCAGAGGGATTTGATTGTGTTCTGCCAGTTTGGGGTAAATCTTGGCAAAAGATTCGGTATAACGGCGCCCATAATTTGGTGGCAGACGGATCTGCATCAATAAAGGCTGAATATTGGCTTGTTTCACTAAAGTAATGATCTGTTGCAGATCTTGTTCTGTTTGTTGTGGGGGAAAACCGCGTAGTCCATCGTTGGCACCCAGTTCTATCAGTACCCAACGGGGTTTATGTTGTTTAAGTAATTCAGGTAGCCGCTCAAGGCCCTGAGCGGCGGTATTACCGCTGATGCTGCCGTTGATGACCGTGATTTTATTGCCAGATTTCTGCCACTTTTTTTCCATTAAAACAGGCCATGACTGTTCAATAGGCAAATGGTAACCGGCACTAAGGCTATCACCGAGAATCAGAAGGGTATCAGCCGCAGTCGCTCTGGCGCTAAATAGCACCATCAGTAAAAGGAAAAGTAAATGGTAACGGGGAATATTCTTGAAGTTCAGCATCTCAGTAAGCACGTTGGTCAGGGGGAACATAAGATCACTATATTGCAGGGAGTTGGGTTGGTTGTCGAGTCGGCACAGACTATCGCTTTGGTGGGAGAATCGGGTTCGGGTAAATCCACATTGCTTGGCATTATTGCCGGGTTAGATGATGGCAGTGACGGTGAGGTTCGGCTGCTAGGGCATAATTTAAGCCAGATGAATGAGGAGCAGCGGGCGCAACTCCGGGCTGAAAGTGTTGGTTTTGTCTTTCAGTCATTTATGTTAATTCCGACGTTAAACGCATTGGAGAATGTCCAGCTTCCTGCTTTATTACGTGGTGAGTCTGAAAATAGTAGCAGGAAACAGGCGGCTGAATTGCTTGAACAACTGGGATTGGGGAAGCGTTTGAAACATATGCCGGCACAACTTTCTGGCGGTGAACAACAGAGGGTGGCATTGGCACGGGCATTCAGCAGCCAACCCAAAATTCTGTTTGCTGATGAGCCAACAGGTAATCTGGATCGGCAAACGGGTGATCGTATTGCTGATTTACTGTTTTCTCTGAATCGTGATTATGCCACAACATTAATTTTGGTCACTCATGACAGCCAGCTTGCGGCCCGCTGTCAACGTTGCTTGCGGTTGGTTGATGGAAAATTGAGGGAAGAGAGATGATTTGGCGTTGGTTTTGGCGCGAGTGGCGCACACCTTCTTTATTGATTGTCTGGTTATCTCTTACCTTGGCGGTAGCTTGTGTATTGGCCTTGGGCAGGATCAGTGATCGCATTGATCAAAGTGTTCATTACCAGAGTCGGGATTTTCTGGCGGGTGATTTAGTCCTGCGTGCTGCTTATCCGGTAGATGAAGAATGGTTACAGCAGGCGAAAAAACGGGGATTAAAATTAAGTCGCCAGCTCTCTTTCACCACAATGACTTATGCCGGGGACATTCCTCAACTTGCGAATGTAAAAGCCGCGGACAGTCATTACCCGTTATATGGTGAACTGGAAACCCACCCACCGAGTTTGAAAGCGGAAAAAGGCACGGTGCTGGTTGCGCCTCGTTTGCTTGAACTATTGAAAATCAAAGTTGGCGATAATCTCGATGTGGGTGATACCACGCTTAAGGTGAGCGGAGAATTAATTCAGGAACCGGACAGTGGTTTCAATCCCTTTCAGATTGCACCCAGGATTTTGATCAATCTTGATGATGCGCAATCTACCGGGGCGATTCAGCCGGGTAGCCGTCTGACTTATCGTTATATGTTTTCGGGTGATAAAGAAGCGGTTTATCAGTATCAGCAGCTCATTGATCCCCAACTTAAAGCTGATCAGCGCTGGTATACCTTGAAACAAGATAGTGGAGCGCTCGCAAAATCTATTGAAAGGGCACAGCAATTCTTGTTGTTATCGGCTTTGCTAACGTTATTACTCGCTGTCGCCGCGGTAGCAGTATCAATGACTCACTATTGCCGTAGCCGCCATGATTTGATTGCGGTGCTTAAAACACTGGGTGCGGGGCGTTGGGCGTTGCGTAAATGGGTGATTGGTCAATGGTTGGTGATATTGATTGCGGCGGCGCTGGTGGGGACGCTTCTGGGATTGATGTTTGAATATCTGCTCGTGCAGATTTTGGCGCCTATGTTGCCGAAGACCTTACCTGTAGCAGGATTCTGGCCGTGGATATGGGCGTTAGGCGCGTTATCTGTTATCGCCTTACTGGTGGGAATACGTCCGTACAAGCAGTTAATGGCAACCCAACCATCACGGGTGCTGCGTGATGATATTATCGCGCCTATCTGGCCGTTGCGTTATTATTTGCCGTTGGCGGTATTGGTGGTCATTAGTGGGCTGAGTCTGTTAGTTGGCACCAAGCCCATGTTATGGGCGTTACTTGCAGGCATGATGATGGTTGCGCTATTACTAGCCGTGTTTGGTTGGGGAGGATTGTGGTTACTACGTCATTTGAAACTCCGCCAACTCAGTTTTCGTCTGGCGGTTAATCGACTACTGCGGCAGCCGTTTCAAACAGTAGCTCAATTGGCGGCTTTCTCTTTATCATTTATGTTATTTGCTTTGTTGCTGGTGGTCCGAGGAGACTTGCTTGACCGTTGGCAGCACCAATTGCCATCGGACAGTCCAAACTATTTTCTGATTAATATGACTGGACAGCAAATTCCACAAGTAGAACATTTGCTGGCTCAGTATCAGGTTAAACCTACGGCATTCTATCCAGTGGTATTGGCTCGCTTGACGGAAATCAATGGTCAGTCAGCCATCGCGTGGGCAGAGGCCAAGGAATCGGATAGCAACACGGTGCAGCGGGAATTGAATCTGACATGGAAAGAGGAGTTACCTCCGTTTAATACCTTGGTTGCAGGCTACTGGCCGCCAAAAGCGGATGAGGTTTCCATTGAGCAGGGTCTTGCTGAGCGTTTGGCAATCAAAATCGGCGATAAGCTAACATTTAGTGGTGATACGCAGCAATTCAGTGTCATAGTTAGCAGTATTCGACTGGTGGATTGGGAAAGTTTACGGCCAAATTTCTTGTTTATTTTCCCGAAACAAGCATTAGAGAATCAGCAGCAAACCTGGTTGACCAGTTTCCATTATGATGGAGAAGGTCGCCTTCTGACGGATCTTAATCGTCAGTTTCCAACCTTGAGCCTACTTGATACCGGCGTGATGATTAAGCAAATTCAGGGTATTTTGCAGCAGGTCAGTAAGGCATTAGAGGTCATGGTTGGGTTGGTCATGGTTTGTGGCGCATTATTGCTATTGGCACAGGTTCAGGTAGGGATGCGTCAACGGCAACTTGAACTCGTGGTTTACCGCACCTTGGGAGCCAGTAAACAGTTACTGCGTCGTACGCTTTGGTATGAATTTGCTTTGCTTGGATTAATGGCGGGTTTTACTGCGGCACTTGGCGCTGAAGTTGCGCTTTGGTTATTGCAGACCAAGGTATTTGATTTTCCGTGGCAACCAGAATGGCAAATGTGGCTGTTATTACCAATAATCAGCAGCTTGTTACTTTCATTGTGTGGGAGTGGGTTAGGGCTTCGGTTATTACAGGGTACGGGATTATACCGGCGGGTTCAGGGGTAAAAGAGCGATATTTGCAGACATTCAGGGAATGGGTAAGCTCGTTGAGATGTGGAGAACCTATTCCCTGGCTTATTGGTTGGTTTTATTTTTGCATTCAGTTGAGCAATGTATTGTCATCAGAACATTTCTTCACGATTTGTGAAGGTGGTTGCATCATGAATGTGACAATCAAAATAGTGAGTACCGGTATGGTGATAATGAGAAATGCCGGTGTAAAACTACCTGAATAATCCTTAATTGCGCCCACCATAAAAGGGGCGATACAGGCGGTAGTAGAGATCAAATTCATCACCGAGAACAGTTCCAGATAAGGCGTGCGCCCAAAATAATTGAACAGCAATATACTGGATGCCAGAAAAGTCATGCCATAACCGATGCCAATACACAACGTGAACAGGATTAAAAATGTCCATGAGGTGGTGGCACTGAGTGCGATAAGACCACAGATAATTATCGACAGACTGCCGATAAGCATTTTTTTGGGATCGAACCATTCACCAACCGCGCCTCCTGCGAATCGTGAGAATGCGTTGATAAAAGCCAAAATACTGAGCGAGGAAGCAGCAATAGATTCGCTGAATCCGTTTTCAGTAATATGGGCGACCGCAAAACTATTAACGGTTATCCCACACAGTAAAAAAGCAGTATAAGCGGCAGCAATGGCATAAAATTGCCAGGTGTGCAGTGCTTGCCGGACATTCCATATTTCCTTGGTGCGATAGATATTGGAGGGGAGCTGGTCTTGTTGATTTTTGCTAATTCTTTCAGCGTGGGCGTTTTCCTTTTTACCTTCTCGCATAAATAAAATGGTTAATAAGCTGATCAAGGTGAGTGATATCCCGGAAATTGCCCAGTGCATACGCCAGTTTTCCCAAAATACTGTTGCCAGGAAATAGATCCACGGACCGACCACGCCCCCTAATCCACCGATGGTGAAATAGATACCGAAAGCTAATGACTGTTTTTTAAAAAGTCGGCTAATGACATAAGTGCCGGGAACCGTCGCCATAAGACTAAAGCCGATCCCTAATAGTGTTGTACCGGTAAAATAGGCCGCGATACTGTGGGTGTTATAGAGGATGTAAAAACTGGTGATAAAGGTGAGCGTACCAATCATCAAAGTGGCGCGGACGCCTGTACGACGAATAAACATCGCTGGAAGGTAACTGGACAGCCCACATGATAGGCCAAGTAAGGTGAACCCCAGACCGGCATCCGTCCAACTCCAGTGTAATTCTTTGATCATGCTAGGTAATACAACGCCTAGCGAAGTAAATGTGGTTGCGGTGACCAGAAAGTAAATCAAACCCAAAAGTATCAGTAGGAGCCACTGATAAGTACGTCCGAACTGGTCATGTTGAATGGGCATTTTGACTCCATCAGGATAAAGGCCATCAGAAAATTTCTAATATTTTATTCCGATATCAGAAAAAACTATATCGAATAAAGATCCCATAGCTAAATTGATCCGTTCGATAATAAGAGGTATCTCTTATTTTGTATTTATTTTTTATGGGGTTCAGAACAATGCCGGTCCATAAATGACCGGGTTGATGACCAAGGAGTTTTCCTAAATCGTAATGTAACTCTGGTTTGAAATCGATAGTTTCAGGTTGCCCATGCAAACCTAAGGTATAGTCAAAAGTCCCGACAACACGAAAATCCCCTAAGCTATTATTGAAGGGAATGCCGTAATCGATATGAATTCGCTGATCATTCCAGCTTCCTTTGGCATTATTCTCAAAATAAAAAATTGTACGTAGCCAGCTAATCCAGCTAGCTTGCCAGTCAATACTGATACCGGGGAAATAGTCGTAATCTATCCCCTTAGTTTTGGCAATCCATTGAGCGAACAGAATATCTTTTACCGGTCCAAAAGAGATGTCATTACCAGTGACTTTACTCAAGCTCACTCTGGGGACAAATTTATAATAGTAGGTGCTTTTATCACCTTGGTAATCACCTTGCAGTGAATTTTGCCAAATACTATAGACATACATATCGCCGACACTGTAGTCGCCGAAAGCCTCTAAAATCGGTGAAATGGTTTTTCTAGGATCGACTCGATTTTCAAATTGCATATAAAGGCTGGTATCAATCGATTGAAAATTAACAAAATGACTGGCCTGAGCTTGATTGATTGCCGGTAGCAATAATAGTATTGCAGGTAATCCGCTTTTCTTTAATCTGGTGTTGATCCAATACCAAGCTGTTGTTTGATAAATAGCGCAAGAAGATGGAAACGAGGACCATAAGGCGGAAAAAAACTGTAGGCGGTTTTTAGTATCGTGGGCTTTCCAGGTAAATAACACGAGGGTTTCCCTTTTCGTATGTTGTCAGACTCATTAATGGTAATAACATTGATCTAATGGAGAGGTTTTGTCAAAGGGATATTTGGTTTTGTTGATGAATGTTGAATAGTATAGAAAAATAAGATTATTCTAACATTAGTGATTTTTCAGTGTTAGTAATATATTGATTATTTAATTAGCGATAGGTTTTTTATTCAACTTGGTGTTGATAGTTGGGGGGTATTGTTAATTAATGTTTTTATGAAAATATTTGTGTAATTATATTTTAGTTAACTTAAATCTATAATTTATTTCCCTTAATTAATCTGAGTTTTTAATGAGAAATAGCCATGATAAATAAAAATAATAAATTGGGTCTGTTTTTTTATCATCAAAATAATTTGTGAATTTAAATAATTATTGCTTTGGTTTTAAAACATGGATGAAAGTATTTTTCATGAAATAAAAACATAATAAATGTTTAAAATGATAGCTGGTTTTATTTTTGTGTAATAAAAAAGAGATTGTAAATGAAATATTGTGAATTATAATTCTTTGGCTGGTGGTTTTATTATGATATGCTTTTAATTAAATGATAAATATTCAAGGTAAAGTGTTTCCATAAGTTAGAAAAATAATTTTCGACTCTATTTTTGCTCATGTTTGATAATTATCAATTTAATAGTAAAAAATCATCCATTCCACAAAAAGCTTGATATAATTAAAAACAATAGGGTAAAGTAGTTTATTGGCTTTTAAATGTGTTATTAAAATTTTGATTTAAATCAATTACATAAAAGATATTTTGTAAATATGGGGTAGGAAAATATGGTTAATAGAGCTAATAAAATTTTATTAGATATATTCGTATATACCCTATGGATTTCAAGATGCATCGCGACGGCAAAGGAGCGAATCCCCGGGAGCATAGATAACTATGTGACCGGGGTGAGTGAGTGCAGCCAACAAAGTGACAACTTGAAAGATAACGGGTATAAACCATAAATTCTCTTAATGTAACAAGGGCATTTCCACTTAATATAAATAAAAGAGGGTGATTATGTATACTGGAATTGTACAAGGAAAAGAAAGTGTATTATCTCTTGATAAAAAAGACGGGTTTAGTACATTAACCGTCAGTAATAATAACCATTTCTTTGATGATGTTTCTGTGGGGGCCAGTGTTGCGATTAATGGTACTTGCCTGACTGTCACTCAATTTAAGAACGATATCGTCTGGTTTGATATATCAGATTTTACGGCTGATGTGACCACATTAAAATTTTTAAATGTGGGGGATGAAGTTAATATTGAAAGATCACATCAAATGAATAAAGAGAATGGTGGTCATAGCTTATATGGGCATATTGAAGGTGTGGCAGAAGTCGTTGATTTTATTAAAACTGGTGAAACTTATCGATTAGTGATTAATATTCCTGGCGATAATGTCAGATATTTTTTCCATAAAGGTTTTATTGGGTTACATGGTTGTAGCTTGACAATAAATGGTATAAATGAAGAAGACAAAACCATAGAGTTGAATTTAATTCCAGAAACGTTAAGGGCTACCAATCTTAGTAATATTAAAGTTGGTGACTTACTTAATTATGAAATAGATCAAACAACGAGAACGATTGTAGACACGATATCCAGATCGATGAATGCTAATAGAACAATATGATAATTGAAGTAATATAAATAAGCTAGGATGAGTTGAAGTGTGAAGCGGTAAGTTACTTTACTTCCGCTTCCACAATTAATCCCAGGCCATTAAATGACAAATTTTTGATTATTTTGATAGATGTTTGTCATCTATTATTTTGTCCCAAAGTTCATCTACGGTATTTACACTTGTATCACCACCATGTTCCAGTTCATGGATCGCTGCCTGCGTTGTAGCATTAGGAACATGGTGTTTTTTTGTTGCTCTAGTTAATACCAGACGGACAAAACTAGACATATCCAAACTATTATCCCGGGCGGCTTGTGCTTCAGTTCTTCAGAAACACGAACTTTCAATATAGTCGTATTCATATGTGCCTCTCTGTCTCTTACTATGTATCCTTTCTGTAAGACTATTGTGGACACGAATCAAGACAACAAGTTCAATAAACAAATAATTCTAGTGTTAGACGTTAGTTAATTAATTTTTCCTGTGCCCATTCAAGGCCACTCTGATATTCAGGGGGCAGCATGGGAACAAGTTTCTGCAATGTATCTTTTAATTCATTTTTATCAAAGTGAGAAAGATTAAGATGACCGACTTTACGTGCAGGACGGACTTCTTTCTCATACCAATGTAAATGTACCAATGGCAAGTTGAGCCATTGGGTGTTGATATCTGTGCCAATCAAATTGATCATAACTGACGGCGCAGTCACTGCTGGTCGAGGCATGGGCAAATCCAGAATAGCACGGAGATGTAATTCAAACTGGCTGATAGATGCGCCGTTCTGAGTCCAATGACCGCTGTTGTGAACGCGTGGTGCGAGTTCGTTGATCAATAAATTATCACCGACAATAAAACATTCCATCGCCATCACGCCGATATATTTCAGCTCGTGCATAATAGCTGACAACATACTCTCAGCCTGTTGTTGTAAATGATAATGCTGTAAATGGTCATTTTCCTGAGGAGAGACAATACTGGCACGGAGAATGCCATCTTGATGCAAATTGTGCGTTAAGGGATAGAACACACAATCGCCATTTTTATTGCGGGCACCGACCAGTGAAACTTCGCCAGAGAAAGGAATGGCTTGTTCAGCAATACATTCACCATAAATATCGGCGGGTAATTCTGTTTCATCTCCGGGATGAATACGCCATTGCCCTCGGCCATCATAACCACCCATGCGGCGCTTAACGATAACGAAATTACCGAGTTCAGAGAATAATTGCGGCCATTGGTTGGTCTCAGAGAGTAATTGCCACGGAGCCGTTGCCAGACCAAGGCTATCCATTAACTGTTTTTGCGGCAGACGGTCAGCCAGACGGGGAAAGATATCTCGATTAGCGAAAGCCTTATGGCGGGCAAGTTCCTGAGTAAGAGCCGTTTCCGGCCAACGCTCAATTTCAGCGGTAATAACGCTATTCTGATAAGGAACTGCTTCGGGTTCTGCATCGAGGCCAACAGGATAAACCGTGATACCTAAAGGCTCACCAGCTTGGCGTAACATGCGGCCGAGCTGACCATTGCCTAATACACAAACTGGCTTCATGCTTCCTCCCGCGGATCGGGATTATTGAGTACATCCTGAGTTTGTGTTTCACGCCAATGGCTAAGGCGTTTCAGTAAATCTTTATCATGACGCGCCAGAATCTGTGCGGCCAGTAGGGCTGCGTTTGCCGCGCCAGCTTTTCCAATCGCAAGCGTGCCAACAGGAATCCCTTTTGGCATCTGTACGATAGAGTAGAGGCTATCTACCCCATTCAGTGTAGCGCTTTGTACGGGTACGCCGAGAACCGGTACCAGCGTTTTGGCTGCCAGCATGCCGGGTAAATGAGCAGCGCCACCGGCACCAGCGATAATGATATCAAAACCATTTTGCTCAGCTTGCTCGGCAAAACTGAATAGTTTATCGGGTGTACGATGAGCAGAAACAATTTCAACATGAAAAGGTACATTAAGAGAAGTGAGAATATCAGCCGCGTGCTGCATAGTCGTCCAATCGCTTTTAGAACCCATGACAATGGCGATTTTGGCATTGTGTTGAGTTGTTCTTGCTAAATCAGGCTGGGCAGTCATAAATCAAATGCTCCTGTGTTTTAACGTCCACCAGAATGAAAATAACGCTTTAAGGCCGCGGATCATATCATGCTCACAAGCTAAGGAAAACGATTGCGTTACTTTATACTTTTGTTGTGACACCTGTATATCGGGTGTTCCCGGTTAATCAGAATGGGAAAGAGATAAGATCGATTGATTTATCCGTTATTTTGAACATCGATCCCTGATGATGCCATGCGCCAAGTACACCACGGTAGAGGGTTTTATCATGCAGAGAAACTTCATGTACAAAAGGGCGGTGGGTGTGTCCGTGAATCATCCAGTCAGCTTGGTACCGCTCAAAAGTGTCAATAACAGCTTGCTGGTTTACATCCATAATGGCTTCGGATTTTCTGCTGTTGACCGATTGGCTGTTTGCTCGCATTTTTACGGCAATTTTTTGACGGATAGACAGAGGTAGCAGTAGAAACAGACGTTGGACCCACGGGGTATGAACCCGCTTACGATATCGTTGATAACCTTCGTCATCAGTACACAAGGTATCGCCGTGTAGAATAAGCACTCGCTTACCGTACAGTTCCAGTACTTTTTCCTGTGGGAGCAAGATAATGCCACTCTCTTTAGCAAAGCGTGAACCGATCAGAAAGTCACGGTTGCCATGAATAAAGTAACAGGTAACACCTTGTTGTTGCACAGTTTTTAGTGCGCTAGCGATTTCACGGTGGAGAGGGTTGTTATCATCATCGCCAATCCAGTAATCGAACAGATCGCCGAGAATATAGAGGCTATCTGCCTGAATGGCATCCTCACGCAAGAAACGTAGAAAACCGGCAGTGATTGCCGGTTCATGTTCGTTGAGATGTAAATCCGCAATAAAAAGTGTGCACATATTCAGTGAGTTATTCGCTGACAGTCACTTTTTCGATGATAACATCTTCGAGTGGTACATCTTGGTGCATACCGCTGCGACCGGTAGAAACGCTTTTGATTTTATCAACAACATCCATACCTTCGACCACTTCGGCAAAGACGCAGTAACCCCAGCCATCAGGGCGCTCAGAGCGGAAGTTCAGGAAATCATTATCAACAACGTTAATGAAGAACTGCGCAGTTGCTGAGTGTGGATCGTTAGTACGGGCCATTGCCAAAGTACCACGGTTATTTTTCAGACCGTTATTGGCTTCGTTTTTGATAGCTGCATCAGTCGGCTTTTGTTTCATGCCAGGTTCAAATCCACCACCCTGAATCATGAAACCGTTAATAACACGGTGGAAAATAGTATTATCGTAGAAGCTATTGCGGCAGTAGTTCAAGAAATTCTCAACAGTTACAGGAGCTTTATCAGCGAAAGTATTAATTACAATATCGCCAAAATTGGTATGGAAAGTCACCATAATTGAAATCCTAATAATAGTTTTGATTAACCCGGTTAGGGCATTTGGACCAGGCGGCTTTTATATCACATCTACCATAATGAGTCAGTACCTATTAGTTTCAGTAGACTATATTGATCGCTAACCTTGCAAAGCGCTTAATATCAGGTTTCAATATCCTATTGGATTATGCCATATCGAGCATTTATTGATGAGATAAGGACATAAATCCAGGATTATCAATTCGTTATTTTTAACACACGTACAGTGAATTTACGGAAAATCTCGATGCTAAAAATTTTCAATACCCTCAGCCGTCAGAAAGAAGAATTTAAACCAATTCATCCAGGGAAAGTAGGGATGTACGTGTGTGGTATCACGATTTATGACCTGTGCCATATTGGTCATGGCAGAACCTTTGTCTCTTTTGATGTGGTTGCTCGTTATCTGCGCTATCTGGGATACGATTTAACTTATGTCCGTAATGTGACCGATGTTGATGACAAAATCATCAAACGGGCGGCAGAAAACAGTGAAAGTTGTGATGATCTGACCGGCCGTATGTTGGCAGAAATGTATAAAGATTTTGATGCGCTGAATATCTTACGCCCTGATCTGGAACCTCGTGCGACCCGGCATATCCCGGAGATTATTGCGCTGACTGAATCGTTGATCAAACGTGATCATGCTTATGTCGCAGATAATGGCGATGTCATGTTTTCCGTCGAGAGTGATCAGGATTACGGATTGCTTTCCCGCCAAGATCTCAGCCAGTTACAAGCAGGGGCGCGAGTGGAAGTGGCTGATGTTAAGCGTAACCCGATGGATTTCGTATTGTGGAAAATGTCCAAGCCTGGGGAACCAAGTTGGGAATCGCCGTGGGGAGCGGGTCGTCCGGGTTGGCATATTGAATGTTCTGCCATGAACAGTAAACAGTTAGGTAATCATTTTGATATTCATGGTGGTGGTGCTGATCTGATGTTTCCGCATCATGAAAATGAAATTGCGCAATCTACTTGTGCCCATGATGGTCCGTATGTGAATTACTGGATGCATTCAGGGATGGTGATGGTGGATAAAGAGAAGATGTCCAAATCGCTGAACAACTTCTTTACTATCCGTGACGTATTGGCATATTACGATGCAGAGACAGTGCGTTATTTCTTGTTGTCAGGCCATTACCGCAGTCAACTTAACTATACAGAAGATAACCTAAAGCAGGCCCGTACCGCACTTGAACGATTTTATACAGCTCTGCGAGGTACAGATGCTTCTGTACAGCCGGCTGGTGGTGAAGTATTTGAGGCGCGTTTCATTGACGCAATGAATGATGATTTCAATACGCCAGAGGCTTATTCGGTACTGTTTGATATGGCACGTGAAATCAACCGCCTGAAATCAGAAGATATGGACGCAGCGAATGGTTTAGCGGCTGAATTACGCAAGTTGGCGGGTATCTTAGGTTTGTTGCAACAACAGCCGGAACAATTCCTGCACCGTGGTGTTCAGGCTGACGATGAAGAAATTGCTAAAATTGAAGCACTGATTAAGCAGCGTAATGATGCCCGTAAAAATAAAGATTGGCCGCTGGCAGATTCTGCTCGTAATCAGTTAAATGAGATGGGTATTGAACTGGAAGATGGTCCGCAGGGGACAAGCTGGCGTCGTAAATAAACCTGATAGAGTACAACTGCCTTGATAATTAAGGCTCCCTTTTGGGGAACTTCAGATTGATGACAAAGGTCTAGCCATCGCAAGCCTTTGATCAACAGAATCCCACTTTTTAAGTGGGATTCGTCAGCAATCTGAAGGGCACTAACGTCCTTTTTTGTTGCACAAGAAACTTGACTTATTTAATGTTTGTAACTATTGTTAGTTACTTTCTTAAAAGAAAGGACGAGTACATGAGCAAAGCGGAGAAACTGATAGAAAAGTTTCTTAATAGCCAAAAAACTTTTGAATGGTCTGAACTTGTTGTGTTGTTAAGCTTATTAAACTATGAGAAACAAGAAAAGCAAGGTTCAAGGGTACGATTCTTCAATGAATCATTGAATCACACAATTTTAATGCACCGCCCTCATCCTGAAAATTACATTAAAGGTGGTACACTAAAAGCCGTGAAACAGACTTTAAAAGAAGTGGGGTTGATATGAAATATTTAAAATATAAAGGTTATTTAGGTACAATTGAATTTGACCTGGAAAATAATACTCTTTTTGGTAAATTGGAATATATCCGCGATTTAGTGACTTATGAAGCAAAAACAATTGCAGAATTGGAAAATGAATTTAAAATCTCAGTTGATTTGTATTTGCAAGACTGCAAGGAATTAAATAAAAATCCTGATGTGCCATATAAAGGGGTTTTTAATGTTAGAGTTAATCCAGAATTGCATAGAAAAATTGCAGAACTAGCACTTGAAGAAGATGTGACGATTAATGCTTTCGTGAATCAAGCGTTAGAAAATGAAGTCAGTAAACATCATGTAGGGCCTTAATAGCCCCATCGGATTAATGACAAAAGTCTAACCATCGGGGTCCGGTCTTCTTCTAATAGAGGCGCTGGAAAATCGATACCTTGATATACTATACTCTATGGATTTCAAGATGCATCGAGGCGGCAAGGGAGCGAATCCCCGGGAGCATAGATAACTATGTGACCGGGGTGAGTGAGTGCAGCCAACAAAGAGGCAACTTGAAAGATGACGGGTATAAAAGACCCCACACTACAACAATATGATTGACATCAACAGAACCCCACTTTTTAAATGGGGTTCGTCAGCAATTTTGGACTCCCTTTTAGGGAGCCTGATCCTGATTACATTATTATGACTTCTCAGGTAGTTGCACACGAATATTAATTACTCTTCCGTCTGGAATATCGCATGGCTCAGCATCATGGTAATAAACGATTTCTCCTGTGGCAGTTACGCTTTTGACACGCTTATTTTGAGCAAATTCCGGCGCGTCTTTATTTTGACGATGGTAACATTCGATGGTTATATCGCCGCTGGATGTATCTACCGATTCACACACCCAAATAAGATTTAACCCGTTGCTGTCTGCCGGAATAATAGTCCCGCCGTGAATTCCCCATGCGCCATCTTTGGCAAAACCGTTGCAACCGCTGATTCGATATATCCCTGTATCTATACGCTTAACCGTCACTCCCTCAGCTTCGCTGGTTAACTCGTAAGTTCCGTCTGGATGAATATCGACAACTGGGCTGGATACTCTGAGAATGCCGTTAGTGTCGGAGCGCGCGTTTTTATCTGTCAAAAGTCGGCTAACTTTTGCATTTCCGCCCCCATCATTTCCATGGATAAAGCTAATACCTGCATGGTCATAATGCGCGACAAATCCCGCCCATGTGTCATACATTCTTGTTACATAGCCGCATGACCACGGATATCCAATACCACCATGATTCTCTCCAAATCTAAGTGCATGACCGCCCTGCGGCAATGATTTTATCCATGCGGTAAAATCACTTATATTCGCTGGATTAATATGTTTTGCTTGGATAAATTCAGATCCCTCGGATTTTGCATATGCTCCTATATCTGCCGGCGTCGGTTTATTTTTTGTTGTATAAATATCAGTCCAATCTTCCTCAAAACCATAATTATCACGGGCAGAGCGATAAGCAATTCCCCGGTTTTTGTACAGCACTTTCAACTGAAAAGCTGGGCAGCTTCCTGCGCCATTATTGAAATGAGCGATATGCGAAGAATCTATTCCAGGATTCAGCAAATCATATAATCCTGTGTTTGCGTTCCAGGGGATTGGATTATTAACAGAGTATCCGCCTGCTAATCCGAGTCTAAATGCCCCAACATCCGCTGCCGTTGGTTTATTTTTTGTTGTATAAATATCAGTCCAATCTTCCTCAAAACCATAATTATCACGGGCGGAGCGATAAGCAATCCCGCTGTTTTTGTACTGCACTTTCAATTGAAAAGCTGGGCAGCTTCCAACGCCATTATTGAAATGAGCGATATGCTGAGAATCTATTCCAGGTCTCAGCAAATCATATAACCCGGTATTTGCATTCCAGGGGACTTGATTACTAACAGTGTTGTTTCCTGTTAATCCAAGCCTAAATGCCCCCACATCTCCAGCGTTCAGACTGATATCCCCGGTTAACGCTTTCCCATTAATTTTTCTACTATTCGGTACCGCATTTTTAGCTAAATTGGCGGTTTCTGCTAAGCCGAGATTTTTCACAAACGCATTTTTATCAGGAATGTCTGCGCCATTTTGGTTTTTTGCTAATCTGTTGTTAGCATTATCATTTACATCAGAAACAAGTTTTTGAGTGATCGCAAGTGAATTACTGTTGCCTGTTTTATCTGTGAGTTGAACAATTCCTTTCTGAGTTAGTGAAGCACTTGGAATTTCTGTCGCGATCTTTTTTTCTAAGGCTTTATTTAACTGAGTAGTGAGTTTGACTATATCCCCATCATCCAGAACATCATCGCCATATTGTGTCGCGATAAAATTAGCTATTGTAGACGATATTGCTGAAGATTGACGTAATACCTTATTGAGTAAATGAGTGGTAATATTCTCTGGTGGAAATCCAGTCTTTAAAGCCGAGCTTGTTTCATACCCTTCTTGGCTGACTACGTTAGCATTATTACTAATAGAAAAAGCTTTAAAATCATTCTTGGGACTCATATACTTTCCTCAAATTAAATAATACTATTTTATAATTAACATATTGAATTATTGTAAAAATAACTCCCGCCAACTCATGCCGATCATAGTCTAGTTAGGAATGAGAATAATGGAATATTCTTATATCTTATAAGATTAATTATTTTTGTATGGTTGATGGCAGTAAATAACTAGAAATTTTTTAACCAAAAACATATTAAAGCTATTTGTATTTAATATATGAAATTCATACTTATATTTCTTCCTGCGGTGTTTGCCAGACGTACGGTATATTTTTTGTTTTTAGCGATTGACCAGATTATTCAAAACGGATTGACTTATATTAAGCGTCCTACTATGTGACGTGGTTATTTAGTAATAGAAAACATATTACATTTGTTCTGAATAATATGTTTTCTATATCATGACGCTCTGTTTTATGCCTATTTCTATAACTTCATATTGCCAAGAATTAAAGTTACAGTAATAATGGATAATAACGTTGTCCATGTAATAATAGATGCCATTGCCTCATGATCACCACCCATTTGTTTAGCTAATATATAAGCATTGCCGGCACAAGGCACTGCGGAATATAGAATAGCGATGTTTGCGGGAGCGCCTGATACACCTAAATATTTTATTATCAATATGGTGATGAGTGGCATTAAAACCAACTTAAGTATAGTCGCATAAGAAATCGAAAGTATCTTTTTTATATGCATGCTGATGATCAATCCAGCTCCTACGGACATTAAGCTTAATGGTGTAGCTGCGTTCGATAAGTAAATAAAAAGTTGTCTGATTGGGCCGGTAATATGAATGTTAAAGTAGTTTAGCAATACTCCAATAATTGCACCAATAATTAGCGGGTTTTTAGCTAAAGCAAGGATAGCACCACCCAGATTTTTCTTACTTCCGTGACCATAATGATTCATTACGAGTACGCTCATAATATTGGTAATAATTATCATATAGGCCACAAAAAATCCGGATAATGCAACTCCCTCACTGCCGAATAGTGATTGTGAAAGTGCTATAAAAACATATGAATTATATCTAACTCCTCCTTGGAAAATGGATGTAAATAGATCTGGTGTAGTGTTAAATAAAAATCTACCGATGAAAATAATAATAGCGATTATTATTGTTGAACTTATGGTTGATACGATTGGATAGAAGTTGTCAGAACCAGAGAAATTAGCCTCACTAATATCTAATATTAATAAGCAAGGAAAAAAAAGATAGTAAACAAACTTATCTGAAAAATTCCAGAAACTAGAAACGTCCTTTATATATATTTTAGATAGGAAGCCAAGAGTAATTAGCAAGAATATAGGTAGAATTGAAAAGAAAACATTTAACATCTGGTGGTCCTTTTAGATAGAAAAAACTCTATGCTCTATTTGATTTAAATATCGATGATTCCAAAGGTTAGGTGAGATAAATACGCGTTGTAACCACCGTAATGGTGTTCCTATATTATCAAATGTTGGGGTAAATTTATCTCTTGAATGCAAAGTTAGCCGGTTGTCTATATAGACTAAATCCCCTGGGATAATACATATTCCTACTGCATTTCTTTTAACTGAAGCGTAGAATTTTTCTAGAGCAATTTCAGCTTTAGCTGTACTTGCTGTTATCATACCGGGATAAAATACAGCACTGATGTTGGGTAATATGTGGTTTTCTGCTATGAGAGGGACAGGATGCGTTTCTTCTTTTCCAACTAATGTGGATTGTCGCCAGCGATAAGGTAATTTTATGCTGTATAATGGTGAAGATAATGTTTCTATATCATCTTTCTTTAATTGAGCAATAGATAAGCGTGAATCAGAGATGCGTGTTAAAGGGCCGCCAGGATCATGCCTGACACCTGTAAGTAATAAACCCAATGGTGAAATATTATATTGTTCTAAATGTTTTAGGGCTGCGTTTTCAATATGAAAGTCAAGTTCGACATCAAATCCTAGACCGGTATATTCATTTTTCGACTCATGAGTTGGAATGAGATTGTTGATGAGTTCCTTACCTTCAAAAAGCATTGAATAGGGTTCACCAATGAGTGAGGCTATGCCCGTTAAAAGATTTTCACTAATATTCCCTGATTTTGCTGAGGGGGTGTATTGGTTTGGCGATGGAGAGAAAAAGATTTCACAATCGGTTGGAACATTCTTTAATATAATATATGGTCTAGGGTTTATAGATGTTCGTTGTTTATTTAGGGCTGATATTACTCTTGTAGGTAAAAAAGACATCATGGCGGATTTAACTAAATGAATATATAAATCACTACCGGTAGGATCGTAATCAATTTTATTTAATGCTAAAAAGAGATCCTGTTTTTCTTGCATGGTTAATTTAAATATATTTTGGTAATCCATTTATATTCTCTTTGAAAAATAATAATGTTAGTTAACCCTAAAAGTAGGAGTATATTACATATATTATTCTTCTTTAAAACCAAAATTAACGGATAGTGTGATTTTAATCACCCAAAATAAAATGATTATATCTGATTTTTTTAAATCTTAAGATGTGATAAAAATCACCTTTTTAATAGGTGATGATCACTGTAGCTAGATAGTCTAAAGATTAAGTGCAATGTATTAATGGAAAAATAAATTAATTTATCTCTATAACTATAATTGACAAAAACTATAAAAATCATGTGCTTGAATTAATGCCTCTATATTAAATGGGCTGACATGACTACAATTATATGTTAATTGTTTCATTAAATAAGAATGCTAAGACTCTTCTTATAAAAACACCTATACAATTTTATGAGAATTCAATAAGTATTTATACCCAATAGATTTCAGGATGCATCGCAACGGCAAGGGAGCGAATCCCCGGGAGCATAGATAACGATGTGACCGGGGTGAGAGAGTGCAGCCAACAAAGAGGCAACTTGAAAGATGACGGATATATTATAATTATTCTATGCTTCATCTGGAATAAAGAGACCGCTCTTGAAGGATTATTACTTCATTTTATTAATATTTTAGTGGTTATTTGTTTTAATTACAGTCATTCCAATATCTTCAAATTTCTTGATGTGATTATTGATAATGATGATGAGTTATCGGGTTTATGAGCAGTGATAATAATGAGCAGATTCCAGCAGCCATTGCCTCACATCTGAACCGTCTAGGTTGGTGGGACGGTAGGATAGTATTGATAAAACCAGCTAATGATTCTGCTAATTATGCTCATTTCTCCTATACCGGTACAGGCATGACTTTGAGGTCATGTGCGATGCTAAATTCTGCTTCAGTTTTTTCTCGTAGAGTCTCTAATGTGACATTTTGGGCATATTCTTTCAGGATTAACTGACCCTGTTCAAAGCAGAAGACACCTAATTCAGTGACAATCATGCTGACTTTATTGATGGCGGTAAGTGGCAGAGTACACTGCTTGAGGATTTTTGCTGAACCGTCTTTGGTGCAATGTTTCATTGCAATGATGACTTTACGTGCGCCAGTGACAAGATCCATTGCTCCTCCCATACCAAGGACCATTTTCCCCGGTATCATCCAACTGGCTAGGTTGGCATGCTGGTCAACTTGCAGACCTCCCAGAATACAGGTACTTACGTGACCGCCTCGAATAAGGGCAAAAGAGAGGGCGCTGTCAAATATGGCAGAGCCGGGCAAGATGCCACAGGGGTTTCCGCCAGCATTGACCAGATTGGGATCTACTTCTGTAATAGGTCCAAGGCCCAATATGCCGTTTTCTGATTGGAGAGTAATATGAATGTGATCAGGCAGATAGTTCGGGACTTGCGTGGGAATACCGATGCCAAGATTAACAACATCGCCGTCTTGTAGTTTGAGAACAGCACGGTGGGCAATAACTTGTTGAGCATTCATTATTAATTTTCTCCTGGATAAACGATGTAGTCGATCAATGCGCCAGGTGTTATCACGCAGTCCGGTGCGATTTCACCTACTTCAACCAGCCTATCGGGTTCGGCAAGCGTGATGTCCGCTGCCAGGGCGATTACTGGGTTAAAATTTCGGGCACTGAGTTGGTAGGTGAGGTTGCCATGATGATCGGCAAGATGAGCTTGAATTAGTGCCAGATCAGCGCGTAGCGGGAGTTCCAACAAATAGTCTGTTCCATTGACGGTGATTTTTTGTTTTCCCTCTTCTACAACAGTACCTACCCCGGTTGGGGTTAGGAATCCGCCCAGACCGGCTCCGCCGCAGCGAATACGTTCGATCAACGTACCCAAAGGAACCAGTTCTACTTCTATTTCTCCAGCAAGCATTTTGCGTCCGGTTTCCGGGTTAGTGCCAATATGTGAGGTGATAACTTTTTTCACTCTGCCATTAACCACAAGGGGGCCTATGCCGGTGTCGAGACGGCCAGTATCGTTAGCAATGATGGTCAGATCTTTGACACCGGAGTTCAGCAATGCGGTGATTAAGTGAGGAGGTGTACCTACGCCCATAAAACCGCCAGCCATAATGGTCATGCCGTCATAAAAATGCTCCATAGCTTGTTGTGTGCTAATGAGTTTATTTTTCATATTAATTCCCTATATATGATATATGGATATAAGCGCTTATCTTTAAGTTTAGCAATAAGTATGCCAACCACAGGATTTAAATAAGAATATTTTATAATTAACTGAAATTTAATTAATTCTACTTATCGGGTTGAGAAAAGTGTGTTCAGGTTTATACGAACAATAAATAAGCGGCGTGCAAAATCTTGCACAGGTGTGCACGTTTTGTTTCGCTATTTCTCGAATGACAAACAGGTGATTACCCGATGAATGAGAATCTCGTCAGTAATAATTGTCGGATGAGGCACGGTGTCGTTGATTGACTTCCTGCTTCATCAATTAGCCTCCGAGAAACCTCGCCGTTCAGGATGAGGAGGAAAGGAGGTGATTGGGAGTATAGAAAGCGTTGCCGAATGGAGCAAGGGGGAAAATGGGTAAGTGTGAGGGGCTTCTAATGGGTTTGATTCACTTTAGCCTTATAGGTGTAGGGATGATCTGGTTAATTCCGAGAGATACGGCATTGTATATTAATACCGCACCTTTAATCTATTTTTTAAGATAAGCGTAAATTAGGATTTCTGAGAGAGATAGTGATAGTGCCAATCGGATTACCGTTGCGGGTATCTTTTCCATAATTAAAATCAAAATATTTCATCTGATCTCCGGTTTCTACTACCGTTCCATTAATTAGCGATGAAATTTTTACGGGGTATTGTATTTTTATAATTCAGTTAGTTATGGCTATGATAAAGCTATGCAATATGAGCAAAGCAGCAATTTTAGGAAAAGGTAAACACCACATAGGAAAAAATAAATGAAATTAAAAGTTGCTAATGACCAATCAATGTGATTTAATAGCGTCACTGGTTTGGAAGTACAGACCTATTTATGAAAAGAAAGTTAAAGCAGTTCACCATTTAGCGTTATCCCCGATACCACTTCATTGCGAATTCCTTATAATTAGTATCCATAAGTAAAACTGAAAAACAGACCTAATAACGCCTTATGGCAACTTAATAAAATTAAAGGAAAATTCTATGTCTAATGCAATGACTGGTTCAGTAAAATGGTTTAACAACGATAAAGGTTTTGGCTTTATTTCCCCAAAAGATGGAAGTAAAGATGTTTTTGTTCATTATTCTGCAATTCAGAGTAATAATTTCAAAACACTGGAAGAAGGTCAGGAAGTTTCATTCTCTGTTGAGAGTGGTGCTAAAGGCCCATCCGCAGCAAATGTTATCGTATTATCTTAATTTAACTTGACTGCTTAAATCTATTCGCAACTTTACGATAGCGATGAAGGTAATATCCTGAGTAGTTAAAGTTGTTAATCAGTAAAAAACCGCTTAATTGCGGTTTTTTTGCATGGCGGTAACAGTATTTTGTTTAACTCTTTGTTTGATTATTTCGCCTTGGCAGTTTAAAGGGGAGCAAATATTGAAGCTCCCATTGAACTTATATTCCGGTGGTGGTTTGTATTTAGCGATCAAACCCGCATCAAGGAAGGCGGCAGATTTTTAGGCTGTTGGGTTGTGTTAGGTGTCAGGCGCTGCTCAATATCATCAATAAAGCGCTCTAACCAAGCTTGTAGTTCCGCTACATCTACTCCGGCCAAGGGGCGTTGTGACCACAAAATGGCTTGTCCATCCAAATCACTTTGGACGTGAGCCGGCCAATGTTGCCCAAAAAGATTGTTGGCATGACTGACTTCGGGCCCTAATTCGCAGAACAACTGTAGCCAGTTGTCGTGATAACAACCAATCAATACCTGAAAACGTCCATCGACTTCTAAAGTGTAGATACCATCGTCGGTAGGGGATGCGGGCACTCCGAGTTTAGAAAACAGCGCTTCTATAAGCTGGTGATAGTCGTGTGTCATCGTGTTTTAGACTCGAAGTTGGAAACGTAGAAATTTTGTCCCAGCCCAATTTCCTTGTTGTACATGGATTTGGACCAGAAATCTTGAGAGAACCAGTTGGAGAATGAGGTTTTATCCGGGAAGTTGAACTCGCCGAAGTTAGGATCGAAGAAGGTAACACCTTTCTGGTCATCGACATAGGCGGCTACGGTGTGCCCGGCCATCTGCCCTTCAAAACTGATCTTCTTGTAGCCTGATCCCTTATTACCTGTATCCAGGATAGCGTTTAATAGATCTTTTGTGCCTTTGCTGCCAGTTTCGCCGTTTGTATCAAGTTGGCTTCGTGGTTGGACGCCGTTCTCACTAAGCTAGGATTCGGTTATTTGACTTTGTTCGGCATAGGGGTCCAGGCCATCCATCTGTAATTGCTTAATGGAAACCAGAGAGTCGATATGGAATTGACCTTTCTGGCCGCCTACGTAGAGCTGATCGAAGACACTTTCACCTTTGGCATGGGCACTTATCCAATGGGCTGATATGGATTCACAAACCCCGCCGGAGGTGTCTTGATGTTTCATGATTTGGTCCAGAAAGGCACCTTTGGTCTGGGCAAACTTGAAGGTGACTTCGCCGCCATGCTTACTCGCAGAATCCCGAACGCTCCCTAGTTTAGTGCTCACCGCAAAGTGGACAATTCGGTCCTTTATCATGCTGAACGAGAAGCGGCTCTCTTGATTCTTTTTGCCATCGGTGGTCAGTTGGCGATCAAGCATAGAGTGGCCCGGTAGATTGCGTTGAATCGCCGCTGAGAGGCGCTCTAACAACCCTGGTCTGGGTGAAGAGACTTTCAAGGATTTACCCGACAGTTCACCCTGTGGTTGATTAACGGCTGTGGTATCGAGCTGTTGGGTAGGAAATATTCTTTGGTGATTAATACCTGAAATGGGAGACAATGGTCACTCCTTAAGTGGTTTTTTTGAGATATACGCTTGGATATTAGGTAAAGTGAATCATAATGTTTTGTCGAAATAGAGAATATTAATAACGGCAGAAGAAATTTTCACTTTCCGTCGAAAACCGGTTATCTCTTTGAGGCGTGATGGTGTCGTCAACTTTGCCATTGGTTATTGATGGCTGACATCAGTGCTTCTAATTGGCTATCCAAACTGGCATCAATGATCCCGACTTCTGTTTCTAAAATACAGCCCCCTTGATCGAGACGCTCATCAGCAGTGATCTCTAAGTAGCCGATTTCAGGGAAATCTTTGTGTACCCGTGATATTTGTTCGCGAACTGTTGCGGCCTGTTCAGGATTAACGCGCAGGATAACCTGTTTTTGGTTACTGACTAATGACAGGGCCTCACGAACTACCTGTAAGGTGAGGGAAACTTGGTCATAATTCTTTAGGATTTTACGTACAGCCTGCAATACTACATTGCTCATCTGTTGCTCCACCTGCCGGTAATATTGTTGGCATTGCAACTGGGTTTGATGAATTAGGTTAGCTTGTTCTGCGCGGGCAGCATCAATGCCTGCTTGCCAACCTAACTCTTTTTGTTGCTCATACACTGCCTGCGCGTCACGTTCAATTTCTTGTGCCTGGAGCCGGGCAGCCTCAAGCAGAGATTTGGCACTGAGGCAGGTCTGATAGTCCGCTTTACGCAGTATCTGGAGCTCAGGAGACAGTTGAAGATGCTCTGTCGTTATTTTAATAAATGGTAACATTCTGTATTCACTTGCTTAGCCAATTTGAGACACAATGCTTGTGCCAACGGTCGTTCTGCCTGGCTGACAGGCCAGGCCGCGAGGTTTTCATAAGAGGGAAGCCGCAGGCTCAGGCGATTAGCGAAATCAATAGGAGGAGACTCCATCGCCGTTAGCCAGAACTGTAAGGCACTGGTACGAAAATAGTTTGCATTGATTTCTGGTGGTAATGAGCGCTGCCAGCCAGTCGGCCAGTTGCCGATAATGATGTCGAGATACTTTAAGCAGAAGCGATGTCCCTCTTTTCCTAGTGAGTCATGTAAGTGGCGAAGTTCTGTCGCCATCAGACAATGGCGGATAGCTTGCCCATGAAGTAAAGCTCCTAGCCAGGTAAGAAGTTGTTCTAAGCACGATTGCTCTAACAGGGCGATATTTCCCAATCCAGTTGGTAATTCATAATCCACATTTAGATCAAATTGGGTCAGCAGTAGCCCATTTAGCCTGGGAGAGTTTCGCCACTCAGGTAGGGAAGATAAGACTGCAAGCCATTCCGGTAATAGATGGTCAGAATGAATATAGCTGGCAGGGCAAAACCGAAATTGATAAGGCGTTAATGCGGTTACCATTTATTGCATCCTGCTTCGGTGCCACAGGAATTGCGCCAGATTACTGACAAATAACAAGGCCAACAAGAGTACCAACAGCCCAATCAGACGTCCCTGTGACTCTTCAGTCACTTGGATAGAGAACAGCGTGGAGTAGCGTGGTGCCAGCGGTACCTGACGCACGCCCGCTGCGGGCACTAATACGACACTGATCCGATCATAACTCAACCCTTCAATGCTGTTATTAACCAGTTGCTTGATCTGAGGAATGTAAGTGTCGAGTTGCACGTCCGCTGCGTGCTTGATAAACACTGAGGAAGAGGCTGGCGATAGTTTTTTACCTAGTCTGTCTTGCTCTTCGGGTAAAACAACATGTACCCGTGCTACCAGCACACCATCGATCTCAGAAAGTGTTCGAGCAATCTCCTGTGCTTTGGCGAAATTAAGCCGTGCTCGCTCCTCTATTGGTGAAGAGATAAGGCCGTCTTTAGGGAAGACATCTTGTAACGAGGAAAAGTTTTCCCGTGGATATCCTTTACGCTTGAGCACCTCAACAGCTTGGGCGATATCAGACTCTTCGACTAACAGCTTGATATTGCCATCTTTGTCTGGCTGCTTATCAGAGGAAATGCCCGCTTCCCTGAGCAAGGCTAACATTTCGTTGCCTTCTTTTTGGCTAACTCCGGTGTAGAGTTCGATTTTACAGCCAGTTAGCATCAGGACAGCGAGCATAACGCAGATTATATAGTGTTTCTTCACAGCTCCTCACTGGGCTTTCATTAGGGTTTCAATGTTTTGATTGAGCCGTCCTACCGTTTTGGCAATCAGCTCTTCTTGCAGGGTGATCCGCATTAGAGACCACTGCATTTGCATCAGGCTGTTAGGATCACTACTAGGGACTGCTAGCTGTGTTTCCAAATCTTGTTTTGCCTGAGTAAGTTGCTGTCTGAGCTGACCCAATTCATTGATCAGATTGTTTTCAATCCCCTGATCTTGATTGGACATAGCGTGTTCAAAACTCGCAATATTTTCGGCACTGGCCTGATGTGTGTTAAGTTCATCCAGGCTGGTGATCAGTGTCTCGCTTATCTGTGGTAGATCCATAGTTCCTCCAAATTTGAGGTATGTGCGGTTTATTTAGGTTGTCTATCCCTGTTTCATGGTGTTGTGGCTGCTCCATTATTCTTCCAAATCGGGTTTGTGTGAGTTTCGTATCAGGTTATCCACCATACCGTTACGGGGGATCAGCGTTTTTAACTCTTGTCGGATAAGGTCACTCAGGTACTCATTGCCAGGAATAGGCTTAATTTCGCCGAGTACCTCAAGAAGAACCGTCTCCTGTTGTCGACCCGTGGGGGCGAATTCACGAACAATCTTTCTAAGTTCTGGCATATCCAGTGGTGGTTTGATGTTGCCTGTCAAGCCACCAAACTGCGACCATAAGCGCTCTTGTACCGGGGCAATCAGCTTGGCCTGTAACTGAGCACGTTGGGAGGGCTGTTTATCAGGCGATAAAGCCTGATACCACTGCCATGTCACTCTGCGCTGTGTCGCTGGATCAAAATCGCCTAAAACGTTTTCCAGCGATTCTCCCTGTAGCCAGCGTTGTTGGCGCTCTTTCAGCATTTGCTGATCCGGCATGGTTTCCAGTGCTTGCTCAAAGCTGTGCTGATGCCTGGCGCTGACCGAAGGTTGTACCGTTGGTTGCGACACGGTGTTATAGGATGGCCCTTCAATCCTATTCATGAGCCAGTTGTTCCAGCATGCCGTCAACGAAGGAGAGCAATTGTGGATTGTCACTGCCAGCCATTCGCGTCAGCCTCTGCTCCAGAGCTGATGCCAGCCCCAGACGCCACTCACACAACGCTAACCAAGGTTCCAAACTAGGCCAAGGAAGGTCCCGACCAAAATCCAGCGCCTGTTGATATTTGCCTTGGTTTGTTAGAGAAGAGAGCCGAATCAGGTTTGCTGCTTCTTGCCCTTCCTCGCTTGACATCAGCCAGTCGGCAATAATATTGGCTTCGTCATGGCAGTGATGGCCGCTTCCAACCAGAGCAATATCTGCCAGTAGCCCTTTGAGTGAACGTGTCATGATTAGATCTTCTGTAATATTCCCTGCATCAGGTCTTTCATGGACCGGGTGACAGTAGAGTTAATGTTGTAGATGACCGACCATTTGTTAATCTTGTGTTGTAAATCAGCTAGCAAAGCAGGGTTATCAGCGCCCTTGTTGAGAGCAGTAATTGCTTCATCAACGTCTGTGTTGGCTTGGTTAGCTTGTTTACTCAACTGACCAGCAACCTTGTCGAGGGTATTAACTGTTGCTGAGGAAGTGAAAATTTGGGCCATGATGGTCTCCTTCTGTTGTGTTAAGTATTGTGATTGCGGCTTGGATGGCATCAGCCTCCAGTTGCCATTGTTGGTATTCTTGTGCGGAACCGCCACGTCTCAGGTGTTGCTTGATATCGTTCAGCGCCTGAGAAAGGCGATGTTGCATTTCGTTGACATAAGTGGGATCAGCACCAAACAGTCGTGCTTCCAGGGATGTCATCATGAAGCTGGGCTCCTGTTAAGTTTGACGATAAATTGTTGCTTACCCTTGGTAATAACAATCGCATCTTGACGAATGTCCTCGATGATTAAACCGTTTTCTGTGGTTGCTCCAACCGGGTAACGTAGGTTGTTTTTGAGTACCACATAGGGCACACGCCCGAGAGAAACGGCTCGGACGTCGAAATTGAGCTCATCATTGCGGGTGAGCTGCTTATTATTCAGTAATACCAGTGCCGGCTGGTTGCCGAACTCTTGCTTAAATACCTGTTGTAAGCGGTAGAAGTTATGCGTTTGGTGTTCATCCAGTTGACCTATGAACTCGATACGATCATTTTTATCCTTGTAGGTCAGCGTGTCAGGTAAATCATGTTTAGCCAATAACATATCCAGTCGCTTGAGGTGGTTACCGATGAACCGTGTCTGGTCTTCTATGCCAAGCAAACCCGGAACATCCCGTTTGAGTAGTGACTCGATATCGTTCCATTGCTGGCTGGTATCAGTGACTTCGCCTATAAGGCGGACCCAACCGGGTTGTTTACCATCGCTACTTTGGATCTGGGCATAGCCTAATTTTTGTAAAATGAAATCTACCCCCTGACGTAACTCTTCCATAGTACGTAACTCCAGCCGATAACTGAGAGTGTGGGTATCGAGATACTGTTGCAGGGCCAGCCGTTGGTGGTTGAGAGCCACATAACCTTTGAGCACCGGCGGCCCGTGATTGGGCATCATTTGTACGCTCACCTGGCGATAGGCTGAATCACTACTGAGAAAACGGCGTAGTTCTTGCTCGGCCATACCGTTGGACATGTTGCTTCTTTGCCATCCTTCATGTCCAAGCAGCGCCAGGAAACCAAGTGCCAGTACCAGACAAAGTATCAACATTCCACCAGCTACCCGGCTATGATTTTGCCGGGCAGGACGCTGTGGTGTGACCGCTGGTTCAGCCAGTTGGTTTGGGAATGTATGTTGTTGGTCACAAAAAGCCCACAATAACGGGCCAGCCTCCTGACGGGCCAGCGCTTGCAATGTCGCACCCGGTGACAGCGGTTCGCCATTCTGACTTGGTGCGACTTCCCCGGCCCATTCCAACAGGCGAATTGAGTTTGGTTCGACGTCTAAGATCAGGTGCACAGGAGCAACATCTTCATCCACCAGAACGATATCTGCCTGTAGGGGGTCTGAGCCGATGGTTAAACGCCCCTTAGCTAAATTGACCTCAATACTTTTATTCAGTCCGCGATAAAAGCGAATTTTCCAACTCATCTATTCGCCTTATTTTGTACACGAACACACCAGGTTTCTTTCAGT
This sequence comes from Photorhabdus sp. HUG-39, assembly GCF_963878365.1. Lineage (NCBI taxonomy): Bacteria > Pseudomonadati > Pseudomonadota > Gammaproteobacteria > Enterobacterales > Morganellaceae > Photorhabdus > Photorhabdus sp. HUG-39. The sequence goes on from NZ_CAWNWY010000002.1 coordinate 117,829, forward strand.
GAACATTGCTGTTCAATGACTCGCCATCCGTAAGTGTTACCCATTCGGCATGAGTCTAAAAACGAGCTTTTACCTGCTTGCCGGAGCGTTTCTTGTATTTGACGAGCCGAGGATAATGGTTGGCACTGTGCACTCCCTAGAACTTTACCCAACGATAAGCTCTGATTAGAGATATCCTGTGTTGCCAGTAATCCAGGGCGTAGATCTTGTCCGTTACCAAGAGCCAGATAATGGGCTATCCCACTATCAATCAGACGTGGCTCAATAATGAATAGCCGTACTGATCGCCGAACTTGCTCACTGGTATTGCGAAACAAGACCCCCAGGTAGGGGATATCGCCTAAAAATGGCACTTTGCGTGTTATTTGACTCATTTCGTCGCGGTAGATGCCACCAATCAGCAGACTTTGCCCATGTCCAACTCTGGCAACGGTATCGACAACGGTTCGGCTGATAGTCGGGATGCCATCCTGCCCTGAGCTATTAGGTTTCTGGTTACCATCCTCAATATGCAGGTCTAAGCTGATTTCAGGAGAATCTCCTACTTGGATGACTCTGGGGATCATGCGTAGCATAGTGCCATAGGTAAGGCTTTTAAGCTCGGCAACCCGTTCGCCATTAACTTTCACGTAGTAGGTTTCATTGTTGTCAATGACTGCTTGTGTATTCTCCTGCGTTAAAAGCGTTGGGCGGGAAATCACTTGAGCGCTTCCTTTACTCTCTAGCAAGGTTATTTTGGCGAGCAGGTAATCCAGGCCACGGCGATCGACCAGGCTACCTAATGCGGCTGAACCGAAGTTTTCACCTTTTTCTTTGCTCTCTCTCTTTTCCCTGGCAGAAGTTGTGATATCAATGATATGGCGAGGCCCGGTGTTGATTCCGACTTGCCAGTCAACTCCCAGTTCTGAAAGGTTGTTTGCATCGATGTCTACGATGGAAAGGGCAACTTCAATCCGGGCGGAGGGTTTATCCAGTGCGTTGATCAAATGGGCGTACATGGACATCCTTTCCGGGTTATCCCGTACAATGATGGCATTTAGGGAGGGTTCTGCTTGTACGACCGCACGGCTTGAGTAGCTTTCTCCCATAGAAGAAGATGCTTCACCAGTAACAGCGGTCACATTGGTATCACTGAGCAGGCGGGAGAGAATGGTGGCTATGCCCGGCGCCTCAATACTGGTATCACGATACTGGATCTTGCGATCAACCACTGAGGCGTATTTGAGCGGGAAAATTTCCACTGTCAAGGCGCCTGTTTTTTCGCTACGCAGCAATGACTGCTGTTCCAGTGCGGATGTAGTCTGATCAACCAGTTCAAGATAACGAGGAGGGCCTGATACGTAAACCAGTTGGTTGCCTGGATCAGGACGCCAGCCAAAGCGTGGCTCCCAAATACCGGAACGTTTTAGGGCTTGCTGTAACTCCGTTGCATTGGTTCGTTCAAGTTTAAGCAGGCGCGATTGTATTTCACTGTTTTTGAATATATAAAGCACACTCCCGTCGTAGTACCAGACCAGATTATAGAGTGAGGATAAATGTTGCAGGAATTCCTGAGGAGTGTCCTGCTCAAAATGGCCGTTAACTTGATCGGTCACCTTGTCGCTGACAACCACTGATGCTTCATAGTTGGCACCGAAATTAACTAGTACATCCCGCAAGCTTTCTCCTTTTGCCAGATAGTTATAAGGCGCAGGAAACCAATCCAGATCTTGGCTATAAGCAGAAGGGAGCACCACACCGCTGATACTCAACGACAACAGTAGGGAACGGCATAGCCTTTGGAATGGTTTCATGGTTGCCATATTGCCTGTTTCCATTGAGGGGCGGATTGGGTTTCCGACAATAAAGCCATGACTTGTTCCAGTAGATCGACATGCAGAGTTAGCATCTGTTCCAGTATTTGAATATCCAAACTATCAAGGTCAAGGCGTGCTTCCAGAATAAGATTCTCTGATTCATCTAAGGTCAGTGCATGGGGAGCATGACGTCCCCAGCGCGTAACTTGTTGCAATAGTGTTTTCAGTAATTCAGCGCCTGACGGATCTTTTGGGTTATGGCGCCAGCTTAGCGGGCTGGATAACACAAGTTCAGTTCCCTGTTGGCGAAAAAACAGGTTGTAGTTATCAATGTGCAAATGGTAATGCCCTTGTCTATCGGAAACAAAAGGCTTCTGGCCTAAGCGGCTGGCCAAATGATTGAGTAGAATTTGCATGTTTCCTCTAATAATTAGGTCGTCGATTGCCAGTAAAAATTGTCCTGTGGCAGGCACAGAAAATGGGCACAAAGCCATTTTTTCAAGTGAGTAGCTTCCTCGGTGTCATGCTCTAAAGTAGTCAACCACGCCCAACAGGATGACAGTGCTTCGGGAACCGGCATAAAAGCGGTTAGGTCGCCGCCAGTCTGGAGTGCATCTAGCCCAGTAAACCAGTTGGGCCATGCTTCGCGAGCTTGGGTTTCCGTTGTCAACAGCCTTTTTTCTAATAGTTGCTTGCGTTGATTAAGCGCTGCTTGCAAAGATGTAACCTCTTTATGATATTGTTCCCGGCATTGAGACGAGACGCTTTCGGCTTGCTGCCAAAAATGCGCTTTAGCATGCAGTTGCCGTTCTTGGATCTGTAACTGATCAAATTCAGTGAGCCAGAAGTCTATTTCTGGTTCCAACAAACGGAGCCACCAGTCAAATAGCGGCTGTAATACCCAGTGCTGTAAAAGATGTTTGTCAGCTAGGTTTATGCGGTCACCCAGCACCTTATTCCAGTCACATTCCGGTTCTGCCGCCGCTCTAATGAGCTGTTGTAGGTCATCACGCCGCAAAGCTTGCCCGCAATTTAACCGTCTACGAAACCAGACAGACTTCATCAAGCTTTCCAGCAGATGTCTGGGTAGCAAACGTTGTAATAAAATAAACTGTTGGCTATTGATAATGTCTCTATTCTGATACTGAATAGCCGATGATTTTCCGAGTAATTGATCCCGGCGTGGAATTCCCGACTGCGTGACAGAGATCTTGCGGCCGAGAAACATGCTGGTTCGAGTCTGATTATGGTCTTGCTGGCTCATGCTATGCTCATCTTGCTGCTAGTCACTCTTGTCGATTAAATTAGGGATGGCCTTATTTTATCTGTCAGGCCAACGGTTAACTTGTAAAAAACGTCAGATTATTTTAGCCAATCGTTACTCTTTGCCATACCTGGCTCGACTGGGCGTGCAATTAAAGCGTCTCCGATAGCTTTGAGTAAAGTAGGATTGGCTGGAAAATCCTGCTTCCATCGAGATATTAACAATACTCATCTCGCTATTGAGTAGTAGCTGATGTGCATAAAGAATACGGCGTTCACTGATCCAAGCGCGTGGTGATATTCCGTATACCGAACGGAACAGCTCCTTGAAGGTGGTTAATCCCATACCAAATTCTTTAGCGAATTCACTGAGTTTCCACTCCTTAAGGTAGTGATTTTCCATAAAACTCTGTAAACGTTCCACTTGGCGATTGCTCAATTGTCGTAATACTGACATGAGCAAAGTACCTTGTTCTCCAAATGCTAATAACAATAGCAGTTCTTCTGTTCTGAGTTGACCCAGCGCTGTAGGATAATCATGAGCTAATAGATCGACCAACCCATTTATACTTTGAGATAACAGAGGGGATGAGGTAAATGCAATTAATTCGGGTGTTGACATGTTGTGCCGCTCGACTTCACTGAGCAGAGTACCAAAGCGTTGCAGAAACCCGTGGAGGAAAGTCGTACTCAGAGGCAACCAGAGTAGTTTGCAAGTATCACTACGCGTTTTTGCTGCATAACTGCCACGACGAACAAAAAGCAGCTCATTGTGGGAGATATCGTAGGTATTGGTGCTGTCCTGCCATGTCATTTCACCTTCGAGCAGGATATATATCCCTTCTTGGGGGTGCTCTATAACGTTAAAGGCAGGCATGCTACGCTGGAGTAGCGAGATATCCATTCCCTTCCCTGATGTTGTGATGCCGTTCATTCTATTGTCCTGGATCTGTTGGTGTTATGTTTTAAAAATACAAATCACATTATTATTAATAGATATTTTCTTTGGTTTCGCTGCCTGGAATAGACAGTGAAGAATAATTTTACGTATTTAACCTGATGGTTAACTATAGCATCTTTTAATTAAAATGATTTTTGCTAGTGAGCCTATAATGTTCTTTGGTTCGAATACTCTATTATTCTCACGTTTTATAAACGTTTTATAAACGAAGAGTGAAAAGGGATCAGTTTTTTGCACGATAACGATTGCTTATAAATTTTGCGCCCTTAGTTATAAACTGAGTCTTTTGTCTTGATTGATATTGATATTGATAGTTATCTCCTTTCATTCAGGAAATCTATTAGTGATTCATAATACGTTAGTAATTGTAATGAATGATAGCTAGAGTAATATTAACGAATTAGCAGGTGTAGAAATCAGCGCAAAGTGAAATCCAAATAGCTACGTGTAATATAAATCACTTAATAATTAATTCAATCTGGTTTCAACTATTTGATCAATCGATAAAAACAAAAAATCCACTCAACCTAATTGGATTGTTTATTATAATATTGTTTAAGCAATGTTAGGTTATTAGCAGTAATTTTTATTTATATTAAATTTGTTGTTATTATGTAATTAAATCGTATTTCGTTTGCAATTGAGCATTGGCAAGGTATGTTAAATGCCAATGCTCAGTTCATATATGCAGTTTGACTGTCAAAAAGTGCTGTTTGAGGACAGGTTACAGCTCCGGCGGGCGATCTTGCCACTGTTCTAGCCAGCGCAAAACTTCTGCGGTAGCTTGGATAAGATCAGCAGGAATATATTGGTCTATCAGGCCATCTTGATAAAGCGCTCGGGCCAGCGGAATGCGTTGTAACACCGGAATACCTTCCTCTTCAGCAATACGTCGAACTTGCAGGGCCTGCGCATTGGTGAACTTGAGTGTAATAAGAGGTAACGGTGTTTCGCCTTTTTTGTAACGGATACCTACCGCAATGTGAGTTGGGTTGGCGACGATAACTGATGAATTCTTAACGCTAGCGCGCATATTGCTTGATTGTAATTCTTGATGAAATTGACGTCGTTTGCTTTTGATCTCTGGGCTGCCTTCACTTTCTTTATATTCCCGTTTGATCTCGTCTTTACTCATTCTAAGCTGCTTAATATGTTGGTAGTGTTCGAAGGCATAATCGGCAATAGAAATCACAATAAGCCCCATGCCGCATACGGTCATTAGCTGGGTTAACATTATGCCGAGTACAGGAACAATACATCTTGTTCCACATTCTGGCAGGCGCAGTAGTGCTTGTAGATTGCCTGCCAGAGTAATCCAAACCAAGGTGCAGAGCAGTCCTACTTTAAGTATCGATTTGATGAATTCCACCAGACTCTTGATAGAGAAGATTCTCTTAGCACCTTCAACAGGGTTGATCTTTTTAATATCAGGTTTGATGGAGTGTCCACTAAGTAGAAAACCGTATTGAGCGAAGTGTGATGCCAGCGATAGCAAAACGGAAACGCTTAGAATTGGCAGGCAGAGGTAGACCAGCTCTTGCATTAAGTTTTCAACCACATGGTTGAAGGCTTGGGGAAAGGGTTTCTCCAGCAGATTAGCCGGGATTAGCATCAGTTTACCCAGATGTTCCAAATAGTATTCAGACATGACCATTATCATGCCGATTAGCCCCAATATTAAGGAAGTGGAGACGACTTCGTTACTTTTGGTTACCTGGCCTTTCTTCCGAGCGTCTCTAAGTTTCTTGGGGGTAGGTTTTTCAGTCTTTTCTCCACTCATGGTGCCTCCAGAATAGGGATTAACATGCGCACTGGGGAGAGAATTAACAGCACTTTATCATAGGCATGGTGCATCAATAATCGGATATAGATAACCAGTAACAGGCTGGCAATTGCACTTTTGATCGGCATTGCTAACACGAAAACGTTGAGAGAGGGAGCAAAACGGCTAATCAGTGCCAGCCCGAACTCTGCCAGAAACATGGCAATTAGCAAAGGAGCAGCCATTAAAGCGCAGAGCTGTAGTAGATAGCTAAACTGTCCATAGAAAAAGTGGAGCCACTGGTTGGTAATTTGGGGAAAAAACTGCGTTACCGGCCAACTGTTATAACTTTGAAATAGGGCGCCAAGCAGACCAAGAAAAGCGCCGCCGGAGAAAAAGAGTGTTATCAAAGTTTGAGTCAATAATAGACCCGTGGGTGAGGTTTGACTTCCCAGGGAAGGGTTAAGCACTGAAGCCATTGTTGCTCCCCGTTGGTTATCTATAATAAAACCAGTGGCTTCCATCGCCCAAAATGGGATAGAGGCGATAAAGCCGATGAGCAGACCAAGCAGGACTTCCTTACCGAGCAACAGCGTCAATTCCAGACTACCTAATGTGGGCAACTGACTGCCTGCTACTGTTGGGTAAGCATAAAGGGCCAGTGAGCAGACCACGCTGTTGCGGATTAACCCACCACCTAGCATCTGTTTGCTGAGCACAGGAAATATCACAAAGCAACTCATAATGCGTGGTAACAACAGGGTATAAGCAAGCATTTGTTGCTGGAGCTCTGGTAGGGTCATTTGATTAGCGGCACCTTAAGAAAGGTCATGTTGGCAAAGCTATAGAGTTCGTTGCCAAGCCAGGTAGCTGTAGCGAATAGCGTAATGATGACCGCAATTAATTTGATGACAAAACCAAGTGTTTGTTCTTGTATTTGAGTGAGCGCTTGGATCAATGAAACCAATGTTCCTACTGCCGCAGCCATGAGTACAGGCGGCAGGGAAAGGATTAACACTAACCAGAGAGATTGGCTGGTGAAATGCAAAATATCAGCATTACTCATGTTCAATCTCCATAACTGATAACAAGGCCGTGTGTCAGGCGTGTCCAGCCATCAAGCAGGACAAATAACAGTAGTTTGAAAGGAAGTGAGATAGTCATTGGAGAAACCATCATCATCCCCATTGCCAGCAGAATGTTAGAAATAATGAGATCGATTGCAATAAATGGTAGATAAAGAAGAAACCCAATTTCAAAAGCTCGGGTTAATTCACTGACGGTAAAGGCAGGTAACAGTATCAATAGGCTGTCTGGTTCTAGCCGATCTGCATACTGGCTTGGCCAAATTTGTCGGGTACTATCGATAAAGAAAGTGCGTTCACTGGGTTTAATATGTTGTTTGAGAAAATTCCGGTAAGGTGTCAGGCCCTCTTCCACAAATTTATCTACTGATTGCGCATTGCTGAATGAAACTTCATTTTGACGCAGGTAATCTTGAGTGGCGAAACCCACTGGAGCCATCACATAGATAGTAAGGATAATTGCCAATCCGTACATAGCCATGTTGGGTGGGATCTGTTGTACGCCCAATGCGTTACGCAGTAAGGAAAACACCACAGACAGTTTGAGAAAAGAGGTCGCCATCACGGCAATAAAGGGAAGCAGAGCTAGCAAGGCCAGACCGATGATGAGATCCAATTCGTTTGGTAGCTGGATCATGGTTGCTTCTCCACGGAGAGATGTTCAACTCTTACTCCCAGACGCCCTTCAATATCCACCAATCGCCCTGAACCTAGGCATTTCTGATTGACGAGAATACGTACCTCACCATCTGAAGGAACACCAAGATCGAGTAATGAGCCGGGTTGCAGGCTGGTGAGTGTCTGTAGATCTAGAGTCTGACGGCCCACTTCGAAACTGACATGAACCTCCAGTTCGTTTAAGTCTGTTACTGGCAGAGCGTTGTCAGAACTATCAGGAGAGGGTGTGTGCATAGTGATTAACTCCAATTTATGGTCATGGGATTTAAAGTAGGCCCAAGGGCGTCCTTCCAGATACGCTAATAAAGGGTCATCTGGTTGTTGCTGTGGGGGCAGTAGCAGCACATCCCCTGATTCCAGAGTACGAAACACATCTAAAGTCAGGATTATTGCTCCCCATTGCAGAGAAAGTCGTAATGGAATAGGCAGGCATTCTTCAGGTTGACGTTCTGGCAATATGGCAATTAAGGGGGATGGCTCTGGTGACCAGAGCGGCAATGTGGCCCCTGGCCGTTCAAGGCGTAGTCGTAAGCAAGCTGACAAAGGACGTTCTGACGTGGTACTCAGTGCTGACCATGACAAAGTGGGTAGCACTTTGCTTTGATATTCCAGTAGTGCCAACAGCAGATCTTGAGGGAGTGATGTGAGGTCTGCTTGTTGTAGATCAGGTGCGAGCCACAGCGCTAACTCGGCTGCATGGCAGTACAAGGAGAAGGTTTGTCCCTGCCAATGGGCGATCAGTTTCCTGTCTAACGTCTGAGGAGCAGAAATCACATCCAGCGAGAGAGAGTTATTATCCCAATTAAATTGTTGCTGGTGGCGACTCAGGGTCTGGTGCAGCGTTAATTCTTCCAATGAAACTTTGGATAAGGTCAGGCTATTCATGCATCTTTTTTCCATTCTTCATATACGCTGCGACGTTGACGTGATCCATGTTCATTATCCGTTTGAGACGGAAGGGAGAGTTCAACAGTTTGTGTTGGGTAAAGAAGTTGTAGACGTTCAATCAGTTCAAAGCGTGCCTGTTTCAGGAGTTGTTGAGCGGCCGGATTCGCTAAAATCTCTATTTGAAGTTTGCCATGCTCGCTGGTGAGTTGGATCTCAAGTGCTCCCAGGCTAGGAAGTGTCAGATGTAATGTCGCCGGACGTTGCTGTTGGGTTAGTTCGATACTGATCTCTACCCTCAGTTTGTCGATTAATGCTTCCAAAAGGGGAGATATGGTTGAAGTTGCTTGCATCGTGGCGAGGATGCGCTCCCCCAGCAGGAGTTGCGTTTGTGGGAATAAAGGTGTTTTCCCGTCTGATCCACCAGAATAGGAGGATTGAGAGTCGGACTCTTTTGGCTTTAATACCAACAAATGGGATGTTTCGATTTCATCCAGTGTTTTTCCTTCCGCAGGGTTGATTTCGTTGGCATGGCGGGCAGGTATAGGTAAAGTCGGATCTGTTTGTTGGTGAGGAATGGCACCGTGTTGTGTGTCTGGCTGAGATGGGGATCGGCCAGGTATTGTCTGCATCATTGCATGATGTGCCAGTTCATCGTTTACGTCTTGCTGAACAGGCGTCATTGCTGTGTCAGGATGAGAAGTTACCGTGATATCAACCGGTTTTAGGCCGGAATCAGTTAAGGTGTTCAGGTTTGACTGACGTGTTGGGACTTCGGGTGCTGACAGAGATTCCCTTATCTCGTTAGCGATCTCATTAAGGCGATGAGCGAGGGCCGATAAGTTTTTTTTCTGATTTTGAAGTGGCGCAGGCATGTCATGGCCTGTCAATGATAAGGCTTGCTTGCGCGGATTATCAATTGCCGGTTGGGGAGAGTCGAATAGTGGAAGCTCCTCATCTGAGTCATGTGTGGCATGTTGATCCGCTGGTTTATTGTTTGTCGTCGTATTGGTTAACGGTTGTTCCGTCCGCCGTGTGGTTGACTGACGCGTGTTGGCGGCATGAGAGGTGATAGCTTGCTCGAAACGGCGTTGCAAATCTGCGTCTGCTTCTGCGGGAGACGATGTTGGGAGGGAGGATACATCTTTTTTGCCGATAGCTGTCAGTGGGTTCATACTCTTCTGTTTTACACTCTTTCCTGGCGATGGAACTCTTCTTGTTCCAGCTCTTCCTGGTATTCACCTTGGACTCGGATCGCCTCTTGTTGCTGACGACCCAATTCATTAAATTTTTCTTGCTGTTGGCGTGCGTGGTGCAGAACACGTTGACACTCTTTTAATTGACGGAGTTCCAATTCCACTTTTTCGGTCATTTCAGCCACTTGCTTTTCCAGTTGCGCTTCATTTTCGCGTAACAGGGCAACTTGTTGTTGCCAGCGTTCAAGGCCTTTGCGGTCAATAGGTTGGCCCTGACACAATTCAAAAAGCCGTTGTTCTTCTTCTATTCGCCATTGACAGTAATCTTGCAAGGTTTGCAAAGCCTGCTGATGGTGTTGACGGGCCGTTTGCAGTTTCATTTGTTGCAAGGAAAAATGTTTTTCAGCGCGTTCGACTCGCAAGGTCTTTATACGTTGTAAACGGCCAATCATTATTTTGTTATCTGCTGTAATTGAGCTAAGGTTTGCGGTAAATCACTTGGCTCATGGGTGCCTTGGCGTAACCAGCTACGTATTGCTTCAATGTGCGCAATGGCATTGTCAGCAACGGGATCTTGCCCTTTTTGGTACTCTCCAATCTGCAACAAAAGCTCAACTTCTTCATATTTAGCTAGCCATTTGCGCAACAGGCCGGCCTGAGCCTGATGTTCAGGAGTGATAATTTGATTCATCACCCTGCTAGCGGAACGTAACACATCGATAGCTGGATAGTGGTTAGCCGCCGCCAGTTTGCGTGACAAAATAATGTGACCATCAAGGATAGAGCGGGTCTCGTCTGCGACAGGCTCTGTCATGTCGTCGCCTTCCACCAAAACGGTATAGAGGGCGGTAATCGAACCTTTGTCGGATTGACCAGCACGTTCCATTAGCCGTGGCAAAGCGGCGAACACTGACGGGGGATAACCACGTCGGGTTGGCGGCTCACCGGCAGCTAAACCTATTTCTCGTTGCGCTCGGGCGAAACGGGTCACGGAATCCATTAGCAGGAGCACACGCTTACCTTGATCACGAAAATATTCAGCGATTGATGTAGCAACAAATCCTGCTTTAGCCCGCTCCATTGCCGGGCGGTCTGAGGTCGCTACCACCAGCACTGAGCGTTTTAGGCCCTCTTCACCAAGATCCGATTCGATAAATTCCCGCACTTCACGGCCACGTTCACCGATGAGCGCCAGCACGGTAACATCAACTTCGGCGCTACGAATCAACGTAGATAACAGCGTACTTTTTCCGCCGCCAGCGGCAGCAAAAATCCCCATACGTTGACCTTCGCCGCAAGTGAGTAAGCCATCAATAGCGCGTACGCCGAGAGAGAGCGGGTGCTCAATCCGTTTACGACTCATAGGGGCCGGAGCATCTCGGTAAACCGGATACCAGGCTTGTGGCTCCGGTAATTGACCGCCGGAAAATGGATTACCTAGCCCATCAAGGACTTGTCCTAACAGGTAGTCCCCCACGCCAACTTGATGCATGGCTCCGGTTGGACTCACTTCGGTATTTGAAGAGATACCAAACATCTCGCCAAGAGGTGTTAACAAGGCTTGATGTTGTTGGAATCCAATCACCTCCGCCAAAAGCGACAGTGTGTTGTCAGGATTGCGTAAGTGACAAAGTTCACCTATCCGTACACCAGGAATAACGGCTTTAAGTAGTGTACCCGTGACCTGAGTAACCCTGCCGCGAATCTGAATTAGCCGGCATTCATTAATGGCGTGGCGCATTTTGCCGGGAATATGGTCTAGGGAAAGCTTCATGATCGTTTATATAACCTCTGCTATAAATACTATAAAGAAGGGGAGGAGGAAGGGATTGCAACCTGAGTCGGGAGTTTTTAGAAAATGGTTGGAGTTTACCTGGCTGTTCTCTGCTTTATCGGTAAGATTTCCTATTTTATTCACAGTGTGTTGCTCATGTTTTATGAGTCTTATATCAGAACAATGGGGCTCTTCCTTGAGTTATGGCGGTTTTTGCTAAAAATTCACGACTGATTTTGGCATAGGCACAGGAGCGGTATCTTTATAATTTGTTCATTATTAACTCTGATATGACAAGGTAGACTATGGATATTATCCAGAATCATCTTCATTCGGTAACTTTATCAGAACTGGGTGCTGGGGTTACCGCACAACAGGAACAAGCTAAGGTAGGTCAGTTTCAGGGAGAGAAAGTTGTGCTGGTATCAGCATCCCAGTCTTTTGCTGATGCGGCCGAAGAGATGACTTTTGCATTTTCGGAACGCAAGGATATGCCACTCTCCAAACGTAAAGTTAGCGATGGACATGCCAGGGTGCGAGAAATTGAGGCATTGGTGGGTGAATATTTGCAGAAGGTGCCAGATTTAGAGCGTCAGCAAAAGGTCAAGGCATTAATCTCCCACTTAAATAATGCTCAACTGACTAATATTGCTCAGTTACAGGCTTATCTGGAAAGTTTCTCTGGTGAGGTGAGTGAGCAATTCTATGCGCTAAGTCAGGCGCGTGATGCGCTGGCAGGCAGGCCAGAGGCACATGCCATATTGACATTGGTTGAACAGGAGTTATCACGCTTAGCGCGAGAGCAAGGAATTGCTATTGAGTTGGGGGCCCGCATTACGCCTGATGCCACGACAGCAGCTAAAAATGGGGTTGGCAACTTGCAAGCGTTGCGCAACATCTATCGTGATGCAGTGATGGATTATCAAGGGTTGTCGGCTGCCTGGCGGGATATTCAATCCAATTTCAAGAGTAGTTCCCTGATGGAAGTAACAGGATTCATCATGAAAGCGTTGAGTGCTGATCTGGACAGCCAACAGCGGCAACTTGATCCTATTAAGTTGGAACGTGTGATGAGTGACATGCATAAACTCCGTTTGCTTAACAGTTTATCGGTTCAGGTTGAACAGTTATGGAAAAGCGTGGTAGAGGGGGAAAGTCATGGCATACGGGCCTTCTGACCTTATGGGGGATGTCGTTTCTCTGGTTGAGAAACGTTGGGCCAATGTGCGAGATGTTGAAATACTCGGTCATGCTTTGGGATTGCAGGATAACCAAACTCAAATTCATTTCTACCGGGAATTGAAGCGATTGATTCGTTTGATTCCGGTGGAAGTGTTCAGTGATGAAGAGCAGCGCCAAAACCTGCTTAATGCTTGTCAGCTGGCGCTGGATACAGCAATTGAGAGAGAAGAAGACGAATTGTGGTCGGGAGAGGGAGCATCATGAACTGGATAGAGCCACAGTTGCTCCAGTTTTGTCAGGATTTGGGTATGGAGATGTCTGATGCTTCTAGCCCCTTGATCCAAATCGATTTTGAGTATTCTGGTACGTTGCAAATTGAGCGCTATGGTGGCGCATTAACACTTTGGCTGGCCCGTGAAATTCCCTGGCATCAGGGAAAAGAGGTCATGGTGAAAGCGATGCTACTCACTTTCAGTGGTCAGGGGCCCGAGCTGCCCTTGCGTTGTGGCTGGCTGGGAGAAGATCGTCTGTTATTGTTTATGACATTAGATGAACGACATATAACGTTGCCCTTGCTGCATCAGGCATTTCGCTCTTTGCTAAGAGTACAGCGTGAGGTGCTCGCTTCGTGAGCAAAATCGCTGCTGCCCATATAGGAATTGAGCAACTAACGGCGATCAGTCGGGAAGAGATAGAGGTTAGTTTACCTGATCGCTACGCGCTATTGCCCGATGGTCAATCCGTTGAGACACACGCCGCACGTCTTTATCCGGCCAACAAGGCAGATCAGGCTTTGTTGGCTTTTGCCTGCCCGCAAGATGGGTTTCACTCTCTGTTGCGTCCACATGATTTTCGTCAGGCGGTTAGTGGTCTGCGTACAATTTTGCAACAAGGTAATGACATCAGGGTACAGCATGCTGTCTCCCTGTTGGAAAAAATGAATCAAGATGAACAGTTGTTGCAGATGGCTCTGCACCTGTTGCACAAGGTATGACCATGACTCTCAGTGCTAAACAGCAGAGCGCTCTGTTGCTGCTCGGCTGGCTTCAACTTCAATACGGTCATCCTGACCGAGCTCGTATTTTATTGGATGCATTACTGGCTTTGCATCCTGAACATCAGGAAGGGCGTCGCGCCTTGGTGGTTTCATTACTTAAATTGCAAGAGGGGAGTATGGCAAAAGAACATTGCACTCTCTTACAAGAGCAGGGTGAACAAAGCGCCGCCCTCTGGCTTTGTGTTAGCCGTGCTTGTCAACAGGAAGGGAACCTGGAAGAAGCACGCAGTGCTTATCAGCGTTATCTCGCTCAAGGGGCCCTATTGTGAACCGTGGGTTTGAGTTATTGCGTCTGATTGGCGAGCGTAAAGACATCATGTTGGCAGTATTGTTGCTAGCCGTGGTCTTCATGATGGTTTTGCCGCTTCCGCCTGTCCTACTTGACATTTTGATCGCCATTAATATGACCATCTCTGTTGTGCTCATGATGATGGCGGTCTATATCAATTCCCCTTTACAGTTTTCCGCTTTTCCTGCGGTCTTGCTAGTGACCACGCTGTTTCGTTTGGCGCTTTCCGTCAGTACCACCCGGATGATCCTCCTGCAAGCAGATGCCGGTAAAATAGTCTACACCTTTGGTAATTTCGTTGTCGGTGGCAACCTGATAGTCGGGATAGTGATCTTTCTGATTATCACCATTGTACAATTTATCGTCATAACCAAAGGTTCGGAGCGCGTAGCTGAGGTTAGTGCTCGTTTTTCCCTTGATGCCATGCCGGGTAAGCAGATGAGTATCGACGGAGATATGCGTGCCGGCGTTATTGACGTCAATGAAGCCAGGGAGAGGCGTAGCATTATCGAAAAAGAGAGCCAGATGTTTGGTTCGATGGATGGTGCGATGAAATTTGTTAAGGGTGATGCGATTGCGAGTCTCCTCATCATCTTTGTCAACATTTTGGGTGGGATAACTATAGGCGTCACCCAAAAAGGGATGTCAGCGTCCGATGCATTGCAGCTCTACGCCATTTTGACCGTTGGTGATGGTATGGTCTCTCAGGTTCCTGCCCTGTTGATTGCGATTACGGCAGGCATCATTGTTACCCGAGTTTCGTCAGAAGACGCCTCTGATCTAGGTAGTGAGATTGGTGATCAGGTCGTTGCTCAACCAAAGGCACTATTAATTGGCGGTGTTTTATTGGTGGTATTTGGCCTTATTCCTGGATTCCCTACATTAACTTTCTTAATTCTTGCACTGGTGGTGGCGGGTGGTGGCTATTTGCTGTTCCAGCGTCAGCGCCAAGCTAACGCCAGCCAACAAGCGGATCTTCCTAGCCTGTTAGCCCAAGGAGCAGGCGCGCCGGCGGCCAAATCTAAACCCAAGAGCGGCAGTAAGGCCAAAGCTGGAAAACTGAGTGAGAAAGAGGAATTTGCTATGACGGTTCCTTTACTTATTGATGTGGATGCGGGATTACAGGCTGAGCTGGAAGCTATTTCACTGAATGATGAATTAATACGGGTACGACGCGCCCTCTATTTGGATCTGGGCGTACCATTTCCGGGTATCCATTTGCGCTTTAATGAAGGGATGAAGCAAGGAGAATACCTGATCCAGCTACAAGAGGTGCCCGTTGCCCGTGGTCGGCTGCGCTCAGCGCATTTACTGGTGCAGGAACCAGTCAGTCAGTTGGAATTACTGGCTATCCCTTATGAAGAAGGGGAACCTCTATTACCTAACCAGCCTACCTTGTGGGTAGCGGAAGCACATCAGGAACGTTTGGTGAAATCCGGGCTGGCGGCTTTATCCATGTCTCAGGTGATCACTTGGCATTTGTCACATGTGTTGCGGGAGTATGCCGAAGATTTTATTGGCGTGCAGGAAACCCGTTATCTTCTAGAACAGATGGAAGGCAGTTATGGGGAATTGGTCAAGGAGGCCATGCGCATAATCCCATTGCAACGGATGACCGAGATACTGCAACGGTTGGTAGGCGAGGACATCTCTATTCGTAATACACGTACGATTCTCGAAGCTATGGTGGTATGGGGGCAGAAAGAAAAAGATGTGGTGCAATTAACGGAATATATTCGCAGTAGTCTCAAGCGTTACATTTGTTACAAGTATGCTAATGGCAACAATATCTTGCCCGCTTATCTGTTGGATCAACAGGTAGAGGAGCAAATTCGAGGAGGTATTCGCCAAACGAGCGCGGGTAGCTACCTTGCGCTGGACCCGGCAGTGACACAAAGTTTCCTCGAACAGATGAAGAAAACAGTGGGCGATTTAACGCAAATGCAGAATAAGCCAGTGTTGATCGTATCAATGGATATTCGTCGCTATGTCCGTAAGTTAATTGAAGGTGATCACCACGGCTTGCCTGTGCTCTCGTATCAAGAGTTGACTCAACAGATCAACATCCAACCGCTTGGTAGGGTGTGTCTATGAACCGTGATCCGCTTACCCCTTGGTTTGAGGAGCAAGGTTATTCAGTACAGCCTCACTGTATGGGGAATAGTCCAATCCCTCTTGGCTGGCGTGTATGGTATGAAGGTTGTGAAATTGCCTGGCGTTATGATGCACCGCGAGTTTGGATCGTGATGTTACGCCGTACCCGGCAGCGTCGAGGGCTTGCTAATCCATTTGCGCCTCTTTATCTGTTGGCAACAGCAACGATGGCCGTACTTGGGCCGGGTAGCCGGCTTTATGGTCAAGTTAATACTTTGGTTGACTCTCCTCTTAATGATGAACGTTTGGCCCGGTTTTACCATCGCTGGACAGGCGCAAGTGAGGTTGCGGCTGGCTGGTTCGAGTTAGAAGCCAGTTGCGTTATATCGCTACATCAAATGAGAAAACAACAAAAAAAAGTCCAACGTTGACAGGAAGAATCAATATCTCTCTTTATTATAGGAGTCATGGATGCAAGAGGAACCCAACGCCAAGGTACTGCAAGCTGCTGAGGCAGCCATTGAGGACAGTGATCACAGACTGCAACTATTGCAGGAGATGTGGCAGTCTCTTGGCATCAACCCAAGTGTAGGTACAGAACTGTTTGGTCATGCTGACGTTACTTTGGTTCAGAATGCTGAGCAAGAGTTGCTGACAGAAGTTAATCGCTTACGAAGCAACCAACTACCCTCTCTGGAAGAGGGAAAGCGTCTTCGTCGCCCACCTCGTATGCGTGGCATTATTGTATAAGGAGTTTGAAGGTTGAAGGTGGAAATTAGGCCATATCAAAATGACCCACAGCTTTTCTTGGCAGATCTGGAAGGGGTTTCGCTAGAGCAATTACAAGGTTCTAAATCTTCGAAGCTTGATGAATTGGTTAATCTTATTTTTGATAAGGGGATCAAGATTACATCTGATTCTGATGTTGTCACTGAAAATAAGGAGCTCCTGAAAAAACTGATTGCCTATTTTCTGCCAGCGAACGCTATTGTCGAAAATGGTCATTTCGATAGCCAAATAAAGAATGGTATTGAGAATCTTAAATCCTTCTTGAATAGCCCGACATTAAAAACTGATTGGACATTAAGGGATTTTCTGGCTGCGGTTCATTTTAATTTAACGCCGGATCGTCTTGATGATGATGTAATCGATATTTTTGTTTCTGTTATGTCAGGTCATGATAAAAAACGACTTGAGTTGCGTGATGAACTGGCTACATTGACCGCAGAGTTAAAGATTTACAGTGTTATTCAATCGGAGATTAATGCGAAATTAGCAGCTAATGTGACGCTTAATATTACTGATGGCTCCTTCAATTTGTTGGACCATAAGAAATATGGTTTTAGTGATCAGGCTGCTTTTGAGAAAAGTGCTGAATATAAACTGTTAAGGAAGATATCTTCTGACTCTAAAATCTCTATTAAGAAATTCTTAGAAAGTTCCGATAAGCAAAGTGGCGCTATGACAGGTCTGGCAGATTCATATGAATATAATAAGGAAAATAATCGATTAGCCAACTTCTCTACTTCGGTTAATGATCGTGTAAATCCACTAAACAATATTGTCCAGGAAAAAACAACACGTTTAAATGAGGCTAGTTCCCGTTATAACGCGGCTATTGAGGCGTTAAACCGTTTTATTCAAAAATATGACAGCATCATGCGCAATATTCTCGGCGCAATTTAAGGAATGATTATGGAGCATCAAGAAACATCAACGACTTCTGACCAATATGCACAAGAGCTGGAATCTTTTCTTCATGATGGTGGCACTCTTGCCATGTTGAAGGATATTTCTAGTGATACGTTGGAGCAACTTTACTCATTAGCGTTCAACCAGTATCAGTCAGGCAAATGGCAGGATGCACATAAGATATTCCAGGCTTTGTGTATGTTGGATCACTATGATTCTCGGTTCTTCCTTGGATTGGGTGCATGCCGACAGGCAATGGGGCAACTGGAGCAGGCAATTCAAAGCTATAGCTACGGAGCAATGCTTGATATTAATGAGCCCCGTTTTCCATTTCATGCTGCCGAATGTCTCCTGCAATTAGGAGAACTCGATGGGGCTGAGAGTGGCTTCTACTCGGCCCAACAACTTGCGGCAGCTTTGCCGGAACAGGCCGCTTTGGCTGCCAGTTCCAGTGCAATGTTAGAAGCTATTACAATAAAAAGGACTCAGGAAAATGGTTCAAGTCAGTGAATCTAAAGTTCCTCAATCGAGGGTCAACAGTTTTCAGGTTGATGAAATCCGCGCAACTATACCTCCTAAAAGCGAGGAGCACGTCACGCCTAGTCAGGCGGGTAATTTGCTGTCTTCTGATGCCGCTAGGTCACGAGGAGTATCATTGCCAGCACCATTGGTGGTGGTGAATATTCACCCTAACCGAGAAGAAATGGCAAGGATTAAATCGGTTACGCAGGAGGCTAAGCAGGCAGTGGGACTGATAAAAGAGCTGACAGCAAAGCTGACAGAAACTTCGTTGTTGTCCTCTCTGGTATTGTCCTCATCTGAGGCAATAGAGATTGAATTGGGCAAATTGACCAGCGAGCTTAAGAGTAATCAGACTGATCTCAAAATCCAAGATATCCAGCGAGCACGTCAACAAAGCTTGCAGAAAATGGATGAGAACCAGCAGAAGATTAAAGAAGCTGAAAATTCTGCTAAAGAGGCGCAGAAATCTGGATTGTTTTCTAAGATCTTTGGCTGGATCAGTGCAATTGCTTCAATTGTGGTCGGAGTAATTATGGTTGCTACCGGTGTTGGTGCGGTAGCAGGGGGTTTGCTGATTGCCGGAGGGGTAATGGGTGCAGTCTCTCAGGGACTACAACAAGCAGCTCAAGATGGTTTAATCAGCAAGGAAACCATGAAATGGCTAGGGCCGGTCATAACCGCGATTGAGATTACGATGGCGGTGGCAGCGGCGGCGGTCAGTTTCGGTGGTTCGGCCGCCGGTTTGATAGCGAAAATGGGCGCTAAAATGGGCAGTAAAGTGGCTGATATGACAGCTAAGATGGCAGTAAAGGCAGCGGAGCTTTCTGCAAAAGCCGCCGGTACAGCAACTAATACTTTGTCCCGTGGTGTGAAAGTCGGTATGCAGGTAAGTGACATGACGGTGGATCTTGCTAATGGTGCTGCTCAAACTACCAATGCGGCCTTCCAGAGTAAAGCGGCTAACCGACAAGCTGATGTACAGCTCTCGCGGAGCGAATTGACCGTATTTCAGGCTGTTATGGACAGGCTCAAAGAGGAGTTGTCCCAAATGGTAGAGTCTTTCCAACATGTGATGGAAATGATTTTTCAGATGCTCAATGCCAGGGGAGACATGATAAATAACCTTGCCCGCCGACCACAGGAAATTTAGGGAATAAAAAGATGAGAATTAATGATAACGTCAGTAGTCAAGGGGTTACTTCCAGTCATGGTGTTGAAGTTGGAACTGACAACTTTGTGTCGACACCGACAGCACATGAAGCTGCTATTCAACAGCCGGAAAAAATGAGGTTCACGGATAAGGTTGAATTGATTGTACCGAAACAGGGCCTCGATCCCAGTCGCTTAGGAAATGTCGGACAAGAATTAAATAACACGCTGGATATGATGTCGCTGCTTTTTGAGATTGCAAAGAGGATGCGTGAGCTGGGTATTCTACAGCGTGACATTGAGAATAAAGCGTCCATTGATGCTCAGAAATCACAAGTGGATGAGATGCGACATGGTGCCAAATTGATGATTGCTATGGCAGTGGTTTCAGGCTTAATGACGGTTGGTTCAGGGCTGGTAGGTAGTTTTTCTTCCGTTAAAAACAGTCAAGCGGTTAAGCAGCAGAAGACGTTGGAAAGTAATATTGCTGGTCGTAACGAATTAATCGATCTTAAATTGCAACAGCTAGGTAAGAATAGCGATGCGGATCGCGCTGTGGTTGGTAAAGTATGGGCCAAAGATCAGCTTTCTGATGAGAGCACTTTGAAATCTCTTACTTTGGTTTTTGAAAGTCGTAACAGCAAGCAGCAGTTCTTAACTTCAGTGATGAAATCTTTAGAGAGTATGTCCAATAATTCGGTGCAGGTAGAACAGGGGCTTTCTCAGGCTAAAGCCAAGGAACATGAAGTGGATTCATCTATTTCTCAACATGAAAAACAGAAGAGTGAAGATCAGATTTCATTGGATAACAATTTCATGAGAGATGTTTTGCAATTAATACAGCAGCTTTATCAGAACCATGTTCAGGCATGGCGCGCGGCGACTGGTGTGGTGTAATGCTGGCGGAGTAGACCCCGTTGAATAATAAGCGTGGGCGCACCGAAAGGTGCGCTCTTATTGATGGATACCGTTATTTGATCTCGTTTTTAAAATCTACTCATACCGTCAAAGGTGCAGAAAAACGAAAATATCCAATTAAGATTTCAGTTCTTAACAAGCAGAATGTGTTAAGGAAAAAAAGCATCTTCCTATGCTCCGGTGTTTGGTTTTTGATAATCACTGGGGTGACCTTTTTATTAAAAGAATTGGCCTTGAGTGACAGAGGTCCAAAAGGCGATGGTAGTAAACTGAGTCCCTTTTCTGCGGGGGTAACCCGTTTGTTTGACTACTCGGTAATTCAAGTTGGTCTGATTGCCTTCTCTAGCAGGAGTAACCCATGGATGTGATAGCCATCGTCAATCAAGTTTTGGCTGAATTTGCTGCTAAATTTGGCTTGCCGCACCTAGCTTTAAATCATGAAGGTGTGGCTGCTCTCTGTTTTGATGAGCACCTTCACCTCTCTTTGATCTTAATTCCTGAACGTGACCAGCTCGTTTTACAGATAGATGTTGCTGACATCACTGTGGTCGGAGAGGGGATTTTCCGCCAATTAGCCAGCTTTAATCGTCATTGGTATCAGTTTGATCTTCACTTTGGTTTTGATGAGTCAACGCTGATGGTGCAGCTTTATCGGCAAATGTCAGCAAGTCGGCTGAATCAGGCTGTTTTTGAAGAGAGCCTTTCAAGTATGTTGGATCATGCTGAATTTTGGCAGGAATTATTGCAAGCTCAACTTCCGATTGGCTCTCAACAGAACGAATCTTTGGGAATGCGAGTATGAAAATTGAGAATTCGTTACCCATTCATTTAACAAATGTGCCCCATGAAAATGATAGCCTTTGTTGTGGTCGTCGGGTTACGTCAGGGTATATACCACAAAACGTTCATGAGCCGCTTTCTGCGGTGCTGAGTAGAGGTCTTGTCATGGGGCTTGAACATGAGACAACATTACAGCGTTTGTTGGATGGGCAGCATACTCCGTTGTCACAACGTAGGATCAGCCTAACATGACCAAGATAGGGTTGGTCATGTTGTGTTTGCTGATTACCGGTTGTGTTAGTGAGGCTGTTGAGCATGAAGCATCACGTCTGATTGAGGGCGATGTGACCATGCAGACCTCTCTACCCAGAACGGCAAACGTTGAGGTGTCATTGTTGACGGTGGTTGAAGGAAAAGTGTTGACAGTGGGTGAGATGAATTATCGTTTGGACATGCTACCCATCACTTTTTCTATGCGTTTGAGTCCGCAGTTTTCTCATGGTGAGTTATTCTTAAGAACTCGTCTACGTTGGGATGAGAAACGGGCAGTGCAGGCGAAAAGCCAACAACGCGTCGTTGCAGGAAAAAGAATTGTAGTGCAATTGTCTCCCTTGCCATGTTATCCAGAATGCCTATGAGTTTTAAATATTTTTGCATTAATAAATAAGGGATAATATTGTCTTTTAAATTTTTAAATGCTATTTAAATTACATGGAATTATACCTAATAATTTCATGTAATATTTTATTGTTCGGTATAAAATAATATATTTTCAATGTTAAATATCTATAGGATAATACATTAACATTTGAATCTCTCATTTTACAATTAGTTGAATAGTTCCTCTTCTGTTATTTCCTTCTATTTCTTATTCTTGATTATATTTTACTTTTTTACCCTCAAAGTATTTAACTGTATTTTTAATATAGGTTACATAAGCCATTTTAAATTAATATCACTTTTAATTGTTTTAATTGTTTTAATTGTTTTAATTTTATCTGCTACATTTGCCGATTTATTTAAACTGTTCCAATAGATTTTTTATACTGTTTCTATCTTTACAAGAAATAGTAATACCTAAATTCCCAGTGCATCCTTCTATCATTATCATACTTAATGATTTACTGTTTTGGTGGAAATTTTCAATCCCATCTATAACTGATGCTCAAAATATTGTATGGTCTGTGAATAGCAATGGGAAAAGGTGCATTTTTATTATGAAAATGGTGTTTTTATCAAAAATAACTAACTCATTAAAAGGATGATAGATGTTTCAGTTTGATATTACTATCATTATCCCTGTTTTTAATGATGAAAATAATATAATCTATTTGTTAGATTCAATTTCTTCGCAAGAAAATGTTAATTTTGAAGTCATTATTATTAATGATGGTTCAACAGATAACAGCTTAGAAGTCATTAAAGAATATGAAAAAAGAGATAATAGAATACGGATACTTAATCAAGAAAATCGTGGTGTTTCAATAGCTAGAAATTACGGCATAAAATATGCGAGAGGGGAGTGGGTTTTATTTGTTGATAGTGATGATTGGCTGAAACCACAAATATTAAGAAAATGGCTTGATCAAGCTATTGAACAGAGATTAGATGTGTTAATTGGCAATGGAGTCAGTTTTACAGAAGATCCATTCTCACAAGGGAATAGAAGAATAACACGTAGACAACCTTATGGCAGAGTGTTAACGGGTAAAGAGTGGATAAAATATTGCGTTGAGTGTAGAGAATGGCCACATTTTGTTTGGTTACAACTTATTAAAAAAGAATTAATTATAAATAACCAACTGAGTTTTATGGAAAATATCTTTCATGAAGATATCTTATGGACAATTAATTTGTCACTTATAGCGAATCGAATCGGCTTTTGTGAGGAGCAATTGTATTGTTATCGACATAATTTGCAATCAATAACTCGCTCAAGAGAAAGTAAAAAATTATATTATCGAGCTGATAGCTATATTACCGTGGTTAATTCAATTATTAAAATCTCAAAAGAAATTAAAGGTGAAAGGTCGTTAAAAAGATCTCTTAGTCGTCATGCAATACGAGAGGTTGGTAGTTTTTTTATTTTGTACAGAAAAAAGATACACGATCCATCCTTAAAGAAATTGCTTGCTAAACGTTTTATTGACCAAATTGGCTTGAGAGATTTATTACCAGGTGTGCATAATTACCATGAACTATGGTTTATTATACGTTGTAATTTAGTCTTAATATTAAGGAGGTTCATGGATGAGTGACTATAACTCTATATGATAAAGAAGTAACTTGAAAGATAACGGGTATATTTATCTGTTAATTATTATCATTCCCTTACACATAATGATACACCAGCAGAGTTTGTTGATGAGCTTGGTATTATATTAAATGTAAGTAATCACCTTATAAAATTTAAGGCTGCACTATGTGTGGCCTTTTCTTATTCTACTGATTTCGCAGTATTCCTATTAACTCAAATTTAAGGCTACACGGCAGCCTATGGATTCCCATTTATGTGAGTGGGTGTGAAGGATGAAATACATGGATAAACAGCCTGACATCTGGATGCAGCTATGGTTATGGCTGCTGTCAGTCAAAGAACAAGGTATAGGTGCGGCGCTGGCTGCCGCAATGGCTTATCTCAGAGGTCGATATAACGGTGGTAAATTCTGGACGACAATTATGGATTCTATTATGTGTGCCATGATTGCTTGGTTTATCCGTGATGTGTTGAATTTTTTTGGTATGAGCACGGATTTGGCTTACATCAGCAGTGTCATTATTGGTTATCTGGGCACCGACTATTTTGGTCAGATCTTAAGAAAAGTTGTTAATAACAAAACAGGTAATAAACAATAGGAGTGAATTATGAGCAGAGGTATTCGAAATAATAACCCAGGTAATATTCGTTGGGGTGATGACTGGCAAGGCTTGATCCCTGCATCACAGCGTACTGATAAATCTTTCTGTCAGTTTGTCAGTCCTGAATATGGTCTTCGGGCGATGATTAAAATTTTGCATAATTACAATCGGAAATATGGCCTTAAAACAGTGAAAGGGATCATTTCACGATGGGCCCCCACTAATGAAAATAATACTGATACCTATATTAACCACGTATGTAAAGACACGGGAGTGACTGGCGATCAGGTTGTTGATGTATTTAATAAAGTATTTATGACAGAGCTTATTAAGTCCATTATTACCATGGAAAATGGTAGTCAACCTTATAGCAATGAGGTCATTGATAAAGCATTTTCACTTTTGTAGAGCGATATTATGAAGTTTAACTCTCGTGGTTATACTGCTATTGCTCTGGCGCTTGCCTCGCTTCTGGCTTATCACTATTACGGTAAGTATACCAAACAGCTTGATACGACAGTTAAGCTACAGAGTGAGTTGCTGGAGCAGCAGAATGAAATCGTTAATCAGCAGGAGAGGATAAGGCTCCTGTCTGAACTGGATAATCAGCATACAAAGGAACTTGCTAATGCCAAATCTGAAATTGATGTTCTGCGCAATGATGTTGCCGCTGGTCATCGCCGGTTGCGCATCGCGGCCACCTGTCATCAAGGCCAAACCGGCTCCTCCGGCAGCGTGGGCCATGCAGCCACCCCAAGACTTAACCCGGCAACTGAACAAGATTATTTCGATCTCCGAAGAATGATTGTTGAAAATGAACAGCAAACGAAATACTTGCAAGAATATATCAAAACTCAGTGTCAATAGCTGAGTTTTGATAATGTTATTGCGTAATGTAAAACAACGTAGGTGTGGGTTGGTTATTAGGGCAAGTATGCTTAAGATCGATTAATAATCAAACAAGGAATACTGTGTTTTGTAATACAACCCGATAACCATCAATATCTTCAAATGTTTTACCTTCAATATCCCAATATGGGTTGTAAGAGGGGACTGCAATAAAGTCAGCGTTTTCCATTAATGATATCTGATCTAACCATTCTGAATGGTCTGGTATATAGAAGGCCAATAAATTGTCCTGTGTGGGGGATCTTCCTACTGTTGTGCCACGATGATGCGTAAATTCGAGATGCCAGAGATGATTTGGATGCCCTAGAATGATGCCATCAAAATTTTCATGATTTTCGAATTGCTCTAGGAGAATAAATCCTAAACCTCGGCAGTACATTTCAGCAACTTGAGTTAAATTGTCAGTTGGCCTGGCGATTCTTAGTATAGTAGATTTTTTCATGGTAATCCCAGTTGATAAAGTTTTTGTGGAATATGTCCAATTCTCAGATCTTCTACTGCTATATAAAACAACCGGTAATGGTAGTTGATAAACGTGAAAAGTACAAAGTGGTGATTTTTAAAGTTAAAACAATCTAAAAATATCCGATACTACCAAGCTATTATTTATAATATGACTAAATTTAGGGTTTTATAATTGGGATTGTTTGATAAATTGATTGTTTGTTTTTTTATTTTTGTCACCATTTCAAGCACCAAAGTCGATGATATGAACACGGATTTGATGTAAGTAGGTATGTGTTTTCTGCACAATGTCATCGAGAGTATGTATTTGGTTTCGATAAATTCTGATAAATATCCTAACTATCCTAACTATCCTTTATTTGATAGGTCTGTTCTTACTTTCTGTTTGTAATAATACCTTATAAAATATATTAAATAATAGAATAATTAATGAATTTACTACCTATTATTTAATGGTCTGAATTTTTCAAAGCTATTAAGTTGATTTCTATTGTTTTTACCAAGTGATATGACCAGTAGCCTGGAATCTTGCGGCTCTTAAGCAAAATCTTTATATTATATTATATCTTATTATATTATAATCTAGTTTTGTTAGGGAGATTATAATTAATACTATTTTCTGTATTCTTTTTTGTTTATTATTTTTTAAGGATAAATTTCTTATGAATATTAAGGAATTAATTATAGTTCTGGCATTGTTCGGTTCTATGCTATTAGGTGGTTGTACTGTTATACCTGGGAGTGGCCTTACTGTTTATAATAAAGAAATAATCAATGATGATGATAGTAACTATGATATTAATAATTTGGTAAATGTTTATCCGGTAACACCAAAATTAATTGAAAATTTACGAGTGAATTCTGCTATTGCTCGTCCTAATCCTGAATTAGATAAAGAATTACAACAGTATGAATACCGTATTGGTGTGGGGGATGTCATTATGGTTACTGTTTGGGATCATCCTGAATTGACAATACCGGCAGGACAATATCGTAGTGCTAGTGATACGGGTAACTGGGTGCATTCTGATGGGACGATTTTTTATCCCTATGTTGGTAAACTTCATGTGAAAGGAAAAACGGTCACTCAGGTGCGTACGATAATTACGGATAAGTTATCGAAGTACATCGAATCACCTCAAGTTGATGTCAATATTGCTGCTTTTCGTTCACAAAAAGCCTATGTAACAGGTGAAGTTGCCAGGTCTGCTCAACAACCTATCACTAACGTTCCTTTAACTATTATTGATGCGATTAACCAGGCTGGCGGCTTAACCGAAAATGCTGACTGGAGGAGGATCATTTTGACTCATAAGGGAAAAGAAACGATTATTTCTCTTCAAGATTTGATGCAAAATGGTGATCTGAAGCAAAATCGTCTGCTCTATTCTGGCGATATCTTATACATTCCTCGTAATGATGATTTGAAAGTGTTTGTTATGGGGGAAGTCAGAAAACAAACCACTCTACGTATGGATCGCAGTGGAATGACGTTGACCGAAGCATTGGGTAATGCTGAAGGTATAGATCAATTATCAAGTGATGCTAATGGCATCTTTGTTATCCGCTCGCTGCGTAATGAGCCTGATAATAAGGGGAAAATAGCCAATATTTATCAGCTCAATGCTAAGGATGCGACGGCGTTAGTCCTGGGAACTGAGTTTAATTTGCAACCTTATGATATTGTCTATGTTACTAGTGCGCCAGTCGTTCGCTGGAATCGGGTTATCAATCAGTTGGTGCCAACGATATCAAGCATTAATAGCCTGACTGAAACAACTAAATGGATTCGTAAGTGGCCGAATTAATGTTCAATTCTATTCTGATTGTTTGTGTGGGCAATATCTGTCGATCGCCAACAGGAGAGCGTTTATTGCGGCAACTATTTCCTCAGAAAGAGATTTATTCTGCGGGAATATCGGCTTTAATTGGTAAACCTGCAAATGAATTCTCAAGTAGGGTTGCGGCTAGACATGGATTATCCTTAGAAGGGCATATAGCACGCCAACTAACCAGTGAATTATGCCAGAAGTCAAGTTTGATCTTGGTTATGGAAAAAAAACATATTGAGGCTGTAAATAGGATAAATCTAGGGGCAAGGGGGAAAACAATGCTTTTAGGTCATTGGTTAAATGAAATGGTAATCCCCGATCCTTATAAGTCTGATATCGAGGTTTATGAATATGTGTATCAGTTATTATTTAATAGTGCTAATAGTTGGTTAGGAAAATTATAACTTATATACCCTATGGATTTCAAGATGCATCGCGACGGCAAGGGAACGAATCCCCGGGAGCATAGATAACTATGAGACCGGGGTGAGTGAGTGCAGCCAACAAAGAGGCAATTTGAAAGATGACGGGTATAAGTATTTTTATATTATGGGTTTGCTGTTCTTCATTACTTATCAATAAAGTAATTATAGGCTTTTTATGACTACATCAGATAAATCAAGTCACACTCATACGGATAGTGATGAAATTGATTTAGGCCGTCTTCTTAGTGCCTTATTCGATTATCGCTGGGTGATTGGTGGAATTACCCTATTGTTCACCGTTATTGGCCTTTGTTATTCCCTGATTGTGACTCCGATATACAAGGCAAATGCTTTATTGCAGGTTGAAAAGAGAAGTAGTGCATTGACTTTAATTGGCGACATGTCGGATATGTTTTCTGGGAAACCGTCAGATATATCGGCAGAATTGGAGTTATTAACTTCCCGAATGATATTAGGAAAGACAGTAAAGGAGCTAAATTTGGATGTTCAGGTTACAGCGGATTATTTTCCTGTGATAGGTAAGGGCATTGCCCGTCTTCGTGGTATACCAAAGCCTGATATTGTTATTAAACATTTTACAATATCACCTGAATATATTAATAAAGGGATAAAAATATATGTTGACAATGCAGAAAATTATCGGTTGTTTTTTGACGATCAGGTTTTCCACGGACAAGTGAACAAAGTATTTGATACCGATGGTATAAATTTGCTTATCTCAAATATTTCAGCTGCTCCAGGGCAAAGTTTCACGTTGGTTAAACGGGGACAATTGGGTGTTATTCGCGGGCTGCAACAAGCTTTGCGGGTAAAAGAAAAAGGTAATAATACCGGTATTATCTTGCTTGAAATAGAAGGTGATGATCGTGCAAGAATAAAATTGATACTGGATAGTATTGGTAAAAATTACTTGCAACAAAATGTGATAAGAAAGATGGAAGAGGCTGAAAGTAGCCTTAATTTCTTAAAAAATCATTTGCCTAAAGTTAAAATTGAGCTCAATCGTTCTGAAGAATTGCTTAATCAATATCGTCAAGCGAATGAATCTATCGATTTATCACTTGAAGCAAAATCGGCTCTGGAGACATTGGTCCAAATTGAGAAACAGATTAATGAATTGACTTTCAAAGAAGCTGAATTACAGCAGTTGTATACCAAACAACATCCCGCTTATGTTGCGTTGCTTGATAAACGTAAGACTTTGGTTGAGACCAAAAAGGGGC
Organism: Photorhabdus sp. HUG-39; assembly: GCF_963878365.1. Classification (NCBI taxonomy): domain Bacteria; kingdom Pseudomonadati; phylum Pseudomonadota; class Gammaproteobacteria; order Enterobacterales; family Morganellaceae; genus Photorhabdus; species Photorhabdus sp. HUG-39. Next base: position 146,646 of record NZ_CAWNWY010000002.1, read on the forward strand.
TGAATCAATCAATCAAACGGTTACCTAAAACACAGCAGGAAATTTTACGTTTGACCAGAGATGTTCAAGTTGACCAAGAAATTTATGTGCAGTTACTCAATAAACAGCAAGAGTTGAATATCGTGAAAGCGGGGACAGTGGGTAATGTGCGTATTATCGATGAAGCTATTGTAGAAAGCTCAGCGGTAAAACCGAAGAAGTTATTGATTATTGCATCGATGATGGTATTGGGATTTATATTGTCGGCTGGGTTGATTTGCATACGAGTCATGTTTCGTAAAGGCATCGAAAGCCCCGAACAATTGGAAGAAATCGGTGTTTCCGTTTACGCTACTATTCCACTATCTGAGACTCAGATCAAACTTGATCAACAACAGAAAAAGCAAACTCATTGTCAGAAATTGCGGTTATTAGCTATTCAAGATCCCACTGATTTAGCTATTGAAGCATTGCGTAGCCTTAGAACAACCTTGCATTTTTCAATGATGGAATCTGCAAACAAAATTATTCTTCTTTCAGGTTCTGCTCCTGAATTAGGAAAGTCTTTTATTTCAGTAAATCTTGCCGCTGTATTGGCATTAAGTAATAAACGCGTGCTTTTAATCGATGCAGATATGAGAAGAGGTCGTTTACATAAAATCTTGGAAAGTCCTCAATCTATGGGGCTTTCTGAATATTTGTCTGGTCAACATCAGTTAAAAGGGATTATTACCAGAACGTATCTTACTGAGCTTGATTTTGTCAATCGAGGTGCTATTCCGCCAAACCCGTCAGAATTACTTATGCATAATAGATTTAAAGAATTATTATCTTGGGCAGAAGAGCATTATGATTATGTCTTGGTAGATACTCCTCCTATTTTGGCTGTAACTGATGCTGCGATTATTGGGAGATATGCAGGAACTTCATTGTTAATTGCACGTTATCATAAAACAAGGGTTAAAGAAGTTAATGTTACTATTCGCCGATTTAGGCAAAATGGCATTCATATTAAAGGTGTGTTGCTAAACGCGGTAGAGAATAAGTCTGGTCTCTATTATGATTCTAGCGGATATTATCAATACAGTTATAAGGTATAAGGATTGATCGCCTTTTCTCCGGCTTATGAGGCCGGAGAAATTTTATCAATGCGCTCTTATTTTCTTTGATATGTTTCTTAATAATGAGTCAGTTCGGATAGTGGTTTGTTTAAAAGGAAAAACATGATAGGTAGAGCGAGTAAGATATTCTCAGAAAAATCGCTGATAATTTATACTCAATGATTTATTTCTTAAAAAATTGCTTTTAAAAATAATATTAATCAGTTCATTAATTGATAAAAATCGGAGTATAAAGAATAATGTTTTGTTTTTATTAGTTTAAGTAATTAAATATTCTAGTAAGTTATTTTGATTAAGGGAGCGGTTTATACCTAAATATTTTTTAATGTATTGGGCGTGATAAATTTTTGAACATTCTAATCTTAAAATTCTATCAAGTGATATCACTCACAAGTATCAAATCTTTTTCCATTTTTACGAAATTTTTTCTCGCATATTTTCTATAAATATTCTTTATTAAGTTGCTGCGAATATGTTGTTATTTTGTTATGAAACATCCGAGGGAATATATGGGATTAATCACAGAATGGCTGAGTGCTATTAACGGGGTAGTATTGGGAGTACCGATGATGATCGGTCTTTTGGGGGTTGGGTTGTTCATGCAGCTCCGCCTCTCTTTTCTGCCTATACGTAAATTGGGAACGGGTTTTAAATTACTATTTGAGCGTAACCATCAGCGGGGAGAAGGGCAGATATCGCCATTTAACGCACTGATGACTGCGCTTTCTGCCACCATAGGAACGGGTAATATCGCTGGCGTGGCTACCGCAGTTGTATTGGGTGGGCCAGGCGCACTGTTTTGGATGTGGATAACTGCATTAGTGGGCATGGCAACCAAATATTCAGAGGCAGTACTGGCAGTCCGTTTCCGTGAGGTTGACAAAAACGGTCACTATGTTGGTGGCCCCATGTATTACATAAAAAACGGTTTAGGTAAAAAGTGGGCCTGGTTGGGGACGTTGTTTGCGGTATTTGGCAGTATTGCTTGTTTCGGTATCGGTAATACCGTACAGGCGAATTCTGTTGCTGATGTGCTGCAAAGTAACTTTGGCGTTTCTACCATGGTAACGGCCGTCGTATTGGCAATTCTAGTTGGTGCAGTGCTTATCGGGGGTATTAAACGTATTGCTGATGTAGCAGGTAAATTAGTGCCATTTATGACGGTTGCCTATCTTGCTGCCGGGATTATTGTTCTGGGGATAAATTTCAGTGAAATTCCCGCTGCATTTGTTCTGATTGTTAAATCTGCATTTACACCTGTTGCGGCGCAAGGTGGCTTTGCGGGCGCAGCAGTGTGGGCGGCAATTCGTTTTGGTGTAGCTCGTGGCATTTTCTCTAATGAAGCGGGATTGGGAAGCGCGCCGATTGCTCATGCAACAGCTAAAACTCAAAACCCGATTCGCCAGGGGTTGATCGCTATGCTAGGTACTTTCATCGATACTATTATTGTTTGCTCCATCACTGGCTTAACTATCGTCATTACTGGTGGTTGGTTGAACGGTCAGACAGGTGCGACACTGACAGCGACTTCTTTCGCTATGGCGATTCCTGGTGGCAACTATATTGTCGTGGGCGCTCTGGTAATATTTGCCTTTACCACAATTCTTGGCTGGAGTTTCTACGGTGAAAAATGTACTCAGTATCTATTTGGGCAAAAAGCCATTACGCCTTTCCGTGTAGTATGGATTATTGCTTTGATGGTAGGTGCTACTCAGTCATTGGATTTTGTCTGGTTATTGGCGGATACATTGAATGCGATGATGGCAATACCGAACCTGATTGCATTAGCATTGTTAAGCCCAGTTGTTTATCGGCTGACGAAAGAACATATTAAAGATGTGAATGCAGATAGTGTTGATATTAAAGAAAAAATTTGAATAAAAGCCTTCCGTTTGGAAGGCTTTTCTCATCACTGATTGAGATTATTCTTCACTGGTTTTGATATAGATGTTTTTGACCTGAGTGTAAGCATCCAACATCATTTTGTGTGTTTCTCTGCCAATGCCTGATTTTTTGTAGCCACCAAATGGGGCGTGAGCTGGCAGTTCATGGTAAGTGTTAATCCACATACGGCCGGTTCTGACAGCTTTAGCTACGCGTAGTGCTCGGTCGATATCTTGTGTCCAGACAGCACCAGCCAGGCCATAATCAGAATCATTTGCCATTCTGATGACGTCTTCTTCTTCGCTGAATGGTATGACGGCCAATACAGGGCCAAAAATCTCTTCGCGTGCGACTCGCATGTCATTAGTGACATCGGTAATGATGGTTGGTTGAATAAAGAAACCATCGTCATAACCTTTTCCAGTAATGCGTTTACCACCCGTGAAAATGGTTGCACCCTCTTCTTTCGCAATTTCCACGTATCCGAGAATTTTTTCCATTTGTTCCTGGCTGACTTGGCTTCCCATCTGAGTTTCTTTTTCCAATGGATCACCAACCTGGATGGATTCGAATTCTGCTTTCAGCGATTTGAGGAATTCATCATGAATATCTTTATGCAGGAACAACCGGGAGCCTGATTCACACGCTTGACCCTGATTCAGCAAAATAGCTCTGGCCGCATATTTTACTGCTTTTTTCATATTGGCATCAGGGAAGATAATATTGGCTGATTTACCACCAAGCTCCAGTGTTGCAGGGATCAGCTTTTTGGCTGCGGCTTCGGCCACGGTATAACCTACTCTGGTGGAACCAGTGAATGCCACTTTTTCGACATCTTCATGATCCAGAATGGCTTGACCAACGACTGAACCACGACCTGTAACAATGTTAACCACCCCGGCTGGCAGGACTTTATCCAATATTCTGCCCAATTCAAGCAGAGTGATTGATGTCAGTGTTGCCGGATTAATAACAATGGTATTGCCCGCTGCAAGAGCAGGAGCCAGTTTCCATGCTGCCATCAGTAGTGGGAAATTCCAGGGAATTACCTGTCCGACAACACCAATGGGTTCACGGATCACCAAGCTAAGTGTATTGGTATCCAGAACTGAAGCTTCATCGGTATGGGAACGGATCACCCCCGCAAAATAGCGGAACTGGTCAATGCTGGCGGGTAGATCCATATTCAGGGATTCATGTAATGGTTTGCCAGTATCCAGTGATTCAAGGATGGCAAAACGTTCTTGTTCTGCTTCTAGTAAGTCAGCAATTTTCAGCAAAGCTGATTGTCTTTCGATTGCGGAGGTTTGACTCCAGGCGTGGAAGGCTTGTTTTGCAGCGCTGACAGCAAGATCGACATCTTCAGCATTACCGGATGCATATTCAGCCAATAGTTCTCCTGTCGCCGGGTTATAACTTTTGGTCGTTGCTTTGGATACACTATCTACCCATTGCCCACCAATAAGCATTTTGTAGGATTCAACGGGCAACATCTCTTTCTCAATATCATGTAATCGTTTCATTAACATACTCCGAGTACTTTGGTTTAAGAATAGTTACATAAAGAATCTATTTCGTTGGATTATTTTATTTTTCATTTTTGTTAGTAAAGAGCGAATGATTCCTCGCAGATCATCCATATAATCTGGTTTCTGTACCTTGTCTATATACCCGTCATCTTTCAAGTTGCCTCTTTGTTGGCTGCACTCACTCACCTCGGTCACATAGTTATCTATGCTCCCGGGGATTCGCTCCCTTGCCGTCGCGATACATCTTGAAATCCATAGGGTATAGTTTCATTATGTGAATATATTTGTGTTTTATATTTATTACTTAACCGAATTTACCTTGTCATGTTTTATATTTTTTTTGGCATCAACTATAGTAGATTACAAAATAATAGATGTCTATTAGCGTGTTATATAAAATATTAGGTATATTAACGAACAGAAATTATAAGTAAAGGGTGCGATTAAATATCTGTTGGAATATACCAACGGATTGAAAGGCAATATTATTTTGCTGTAACCCAGAATACCCCGTTACCATCAAGGGAGGTAAAAGTTTTATGCAGATATAGGCTGTCAGCTTGTGGATCGATATCTTCAAATAATTTCGGAGGCAGGAATTTAGCAAAGATAACCGGGATACCCGCTTTTTCCAGTAAGATGATGGTTCCAACTACATTATTGGTCTGAATATCGGCAGTTACTGTGATCGTATCTGGATCTGTCATGTTGTCGGTTGATTGGGTGTTTTAAGCATTTGGTCGATTTGGCAGAAAGTCGTTTTTTATGTTGTCGAAGAAATAACAAATGATCGGATTTTGGCATCGTAGCTGCTAACCACAAAGATAATTATTCTGGAATAACATGATGAGAAATTTCATTTTATTTGCTATTTTTTATCAATTTGGCTAATTATATACCCTATGGATTTCAAGATGGATCGCGACGGCAAGGGAGCGAATCCCCGGGAGCATAGATAACGATGTGATTGGGCTGAGTGAGTGCAGCCAACAAAGAGGCAACTTGAAAGATAACGGGTATAAACGGTTTATTGTTTCTGCTTCTGTTATTATTCCCTTGTTTAATATTCTGTGGTGATGAATATGAAAAGATTGTTAGTAATTTGTTTATTAGGATGTGTATTAGCTGGCTGTGATAGCCAACCTAAAATGGATGCTTCTAATGAAATCGCGTTGAAAGCATCCATTGAAAAAGTAAGAGATAGGCTACCTGATGATAAAAAAGTGAAGTTTGATGAATCAATTCAATCGGCTATGTTTAATAGTATCGATTTTAATGATTTGGTTAAATCAGGTTCTAATAATGACATGAAAGAATCGAAACAAAAGTTTTATAAATTGCTGGATGGTAAAACGGCTGACCAATTGATTGCTGAAGTTGAAAAAATTGAGTCTAAGAGATCAAAAAATGAATAACTCCTTCATAGGATTATTCTCATTAAACGGCGAGAGGTGGAAATTTATGCCGTTTTTTTATTATCATCATAAACTTAAATGAAACTTAAATAAAACTTAAATAAAACTTAAATGAAAATTAAACAAACTAACTTTCAATTTTGAATTATTACGACTCTTGTTTACAATGTGCGCCGCATTCTAAGTGCAGTATCTCGTTAGGCGAGGCTCCTATACAAACACAGGTTGCTGATCTGACGACGTCGAGAGACGCCCAAGATTAGGACAGGATATATCGAACCAAGGTATATCCCCATGTAACTTTCTGATAACTCAGGATACGTTGTATAGTGCTAAAACCGAGACGTAGAGATAGTCGTTGCATTCTCTCATCTGGTTTCGCCCCTATGTGAGTGCTGTTTGAAGTTCACAACAGTAATAGGGACCAACATCATGAAAGTCACATCCCATGAAAAAATGGATGCATTAGCGATTGCTAATCATTCTATTAATGAAATAAATGCTGATCAGCAGCGGAAACATCGATTGAAAAATGAAGAGACAACGGTCAGCGCATATATGAGCCAATGTTTCATTTCTGTATCTGTTGCTGATTCTGTTTTGTCGGTAAAAAGTCATTTGATTGATCAGCTTGAAGGTGAGCAGATCCCAACTTACCTATATGTTATTGATGCTGAAGGCTATCTTAATGGCATATTACCGGTGAAAGTGTTATTCACTGTAGCCGATGATTTATTTGTGTCAGATATTATGAGGCAAAGCTATTTTTCCGTATCACCGGAACAGTCGCGTCATGATGTTTATAATTTGATAAATCACAGTGGTATGGATAGTGTCCCGGTTACTCATTTTGGCAAATTGGTTGGGGTACTACGATCACAGGATATTGCTGAGTTGGTTGAAGATGAAAATACGTTGGATGCTCATTTGCAGGGGGCAACTTTACCTCTGGAGCGGCCTTATCTTAGTACCAGCCCAATAACATTATGGCGTAAGCGTGTCGGGTGGTTATTATTACTATTCGTTGCAGAAGCTTATACCGGTGCTGTGCTTAAAGCATTTGAAGATCAATTGGAAGCGGTAATCTCTCTCGCATTTTTCATTCCGTTATTAATAGGAACGGGGGGCAACAGCGGGACGCAAATTACCTCAACTTTGGTCAGAGCAATGGCATTGGGGGAAGTGAGTTTGCGTAATCTATGGGCTGTGTTACGTAAAGAGATTTCCACTTCATTTTTAGTTGCAATAACGATAGGTTTTGCCGCGCTTATCCGTGCCTGGGTATTAGGTGTCGGTATTGAAGTGACGATTGCTGTTAGTTTGGCCATCATTGCAATCACCCTCTGGAGTGCCATTGTTTCTTCCATTATTCCAATGGTATTGAAAAGGCTATCTGTTGATCCGGCTGTTGTATCTGCTCCTTTTATTGCCACGTTTATTGATGGTACAGGGCTGATTATCTATTTCGAAATAGCGAAATTAGTGATGACAGAACTCGTTTAAAATTACCAATAAGATGCCCATATTTATTGGGTATCTTATTGATTTAAAAAGAGTTTAATATATATTTTCATCTGTAATGGTAATTAAAAATTCTTGGTTTTCTGTTTATATTGTTAGATGAAAGAATGTTTTTTAATATCTTTTTATTAGGGGTTTAAATAGGTTTTTTATTTAAATTAACTTAATGTTTTTATATATTTAATTTTGGGTTTAATTATTAGCTAATATAAATAAAATGAACGGATTTAATATGGTTAAATAAATTGAGTTATTTTCTGTTTTAATGAATTTATTTATTTAATTTGTAATTAATCGATATTATTTCGATATATTTTTAAATGGTTTATTTTTAATTTAAAATTTACTTGTGGTGATAAAATAGGTGTTTTTATGCCTGAGGTTTTAATAAAATTCTATTTTACCCCAGGCATAATTAGTGACGCGCGTTATATACCCGTCATCTTTCAAGTTGCCTTTTTGTTGGCTGCACTCGCTCACCCCGGTCACATCGTTATCTATGCTCCCGGGGATTCACTCCCTTGCCGTCGCGATGCATCTTGAAATCCATAGGGTATATAAATGAATGAAATTGGGAAAAGGAATTATATATATTAAACTTTAAATCGGTATATAATTAATAAGATATTCCGAGCAGAGAAATAACATTTCAAAATAGAATATTTGAGGATTGTAATTCGATTAATTTTTTGTTGAAAATAGAGTGTTAACAGAATTGGTTGTTTTATATTTTTTTAATCTATAAATCTAGATTTACGTACTTTTGAATATTACTATTATTTAAACAAAGTTGAGATTTATCAAATTAAAGTTAGATGGTAAAAATCTCCCGCGATTATTCAATATCAGGAGATTTGATTTAGAAAAGATAATTCGCTTTATCGATTCAATTAAAGAATACGACTAATCAGTTTGTCTACCCGGATGCGACGTAAGCGGCGGATAAGTTTACGTACTTTGACTGGGTAAAGCTGGATGCTGTCCAATTCCTGATAATCACTGACAACCGTAGTATAAGTACGGATACAGTGCAGTTCTTTTGTACGTTGCTCCTGCATTTCTTTATGAGGATCGTGGATAAGAATGGCATTTTCTAAATCCAGTCCCCAGGCACGAGGATTAAGATTATTTCCTGTAATCAATTGCCATTGATTATCCACCCAAACACCTTTTAGATGGTAGCTATTATCACCATCTTTCCATAACCTGATAGTCAGTTGATTGTTGTCAACATAACGCTGTAGTCTACTGATGAAACGGCGCAGATTAATTTCATATAAATAGGGCAATGCACCGATAATTTTAAATGGTTCTTCCGGTGGAATATAAAAATCGTTGGCAGTTTTATCGCCAACAATAATTTCCACATGTTTACCTTTACGAAGTAGATGAACAATCCGTCGGACAATGATGGCTGGAAGATTAAAATACGGAGTGCAAATAATCAGCTTTTGTTCTGTGCTGGCGATCAGATGACTAATGGTTTTATTTAGTAGATTTTTCTTTCCCAGACCGGCAAGTGGAGTGACAGATAGTTCGTCATTCGTTGCCTGATTATTTATTTTATAGGTAGTGTGCCGCAGAGAAAAACGTAATTGACGGATCAAATTTTTAATTTCAGGAATACGAGGACGGTTTTTACAATCCAGTTTCTGTACGGCTCCTGTAGCGATAATGTAATTATCAACAAAGTGTTTCATTATTTCTGCAAGTTTTGCATTGTGAAGCAAGTGGTAGCGATCATAACGGTATTTATCATGTTGGTGGAGATAAACATCATTAATACTTGCTCCGCTATAAACCACAGTATCGTCAAAGATAAAACCTTTTAAATGTAAAACACCCAGTGCTTCGCGGGTATTTACAGGTACACCTAGTACCGGAATTTTCACATCAGGATAAGCTTCTGCCATAGAACAATACCAATCGGCATTCGTTACCATTGCAGCCGCACCAATTCGTCCACGTTGTGCTCGATGCCAGTCAACGAGCACTTTAATGTCCAAGTCTGGGCGTTGTTGTTTAGCTGTATAAAGTGCATTAAGGATATCTTTCCCTGCATCATCATTTTCCAGATAGAGGGAGATGATATAAATATGTTTTTCAGCGTTAGCAATTTTTTCCAGCAGGGTGCTGCGGAACACTTCAGGTTGATAAAGTGTTTTAACATCAGCAACTGACTGAGGTAGCTTAGGCAGTTGTGCAAGGTGTTGTTGATGTTTAGCTTGTTTGAATTTAGACAACATCACAGTGCGCTTTTTCTCTTATGTTGGATGGCTAAAAGACTATTATACCCGTCATCTTTCAAGTTGCCTCTTTGTTGGCTGCACTCACTCACCCCGGTCACATCGTTATCTATGCTCCCGGGGATTCGCTCCCTTGCCGTCGCGATCCATCTTGAAATCCATAGGGTATATGTAAAGCAATGAATCAAATGATCTGGCGATAATACCATTAGTCTGGCTAATTGTGAGCATGATTTAACGATCTAATGCCTAATGATGCAAGTCTGTGCGGTTCATCACGTAGTTGATTCAGAGTTCAAGGGATAAGTTTACAATGCTATCCTCAAATTGAACATCTATGGTAAATCCCAGTTTTTTAGCCAGTTTTATCATCGTACGGTTTTCTGGCATGGTGATGGCGTTGAGGCGGCTTATGCCATGTTCTCGTGTATAGTTAATCAGTTTTGTCATAAGTTGATATCCAAGTGTGATCCCTTTTAAGTCAGAACGCACTAGCACAGCGAATTCTGCTTCGACATTATCAGGGTCAGCTATGGCACGAGTAACCCCGATAATTTCTGGGGTCGTTTTAGGATGTCGTACGGCAACAAATGCCATTTCACGGTCGTAATCAATCTGAGTCATATTTGCCAGATCATCGTGTGTGAATTCGCTGATTTCACTAAAGTAGCGGTAATAGAGATCTTCTTTCGTAACCTGGCCGATAAAATCTTTCAGCAACGGTTCATCTTCTGGCAGAATCGGACGTAGCAGGCATTCTGCGCCCCCTTTGAGTTTTATAGTTTCTTCTAGTTCGCTTGGATATGGACGGATAGCTAATCTAGTTCGTGGATCACCGTCTATCGAAGATAATTCCATTGATACATCCAATAATGTGAATTCATCGCCAGAAGCCAGTAATGGATGAATATCTAGTCGTACAATTTGCGGGCAATCAAGTAACAGATTAGATACCTGAACTAACAGTCGGCTGAGTGCCAGTACATCTAATGATTGAGGCGCTCCCCTGAGCTTAATTTTTCTACTTTTAATCGCCTGAATAACCAGATATCGCGCTAACGCCATATTAAGAGGTGGCAGCGCAACGGCTGCTTGTGTTTCCTGTGACCACTCAATACCTCCTTCACCTAACATAATCAGTGGGCCAAATACTTCATCTTGTTCAACCGCAATTCGTAGCTCTTGTGCACCAGCACGGTTTGCCATGCTCTGAACTAATAGTCCTTGAATTCTTGCGTGTGGGAAATTCTGATTGACACGTTCGATAATCGCTTGAGCAGAAGCCTTGACCTCATTTGCATTTCGCAAATAGAGCATCACTCCCTGAACTTCTGATTTATGCGGGATATCTGGCGAGCGTAATTTCAACGCAACAGGATAACCGATCTGTTGGGCAATATTGACTGCTTCATCACTGTTATGAGCAATCCATGTTGGCAATGTATTGAGACCATAAGCTTCCAGAATAGGTTGAACTTCATGAGTATCCAGACGAGAATTTCCCTGTTCCAGAGCCTGTTGTATGCACTGATGGGCACGTGCTGTGTTAGCTGTGATGTTTGCTGGTAGCGCGGGTGTTTCTGTTAATTGTTTCTGATTGCGGCGATATTCAACCATGTGCATGAAAGCAGTAATCGCGCCTTCAGGGGTGCGATAAGTTGGAATACCTGCTTCACTGAACAGACGGCGGGCTTCTTGTGAAGAGTATTCACCGCACCAATTGGTAAAGATAGTTAGCCATTTTCCCCGTGGGTGTTTGCGGATTGTTTCAATGACTTTGGTTGCGGTTTGAATACCGGGAGCAATTGCGCTAGGAGAGTGAATAAGTAACAGAGCATCATGGTCGTGGCTATCTAGTAACGGTTTTAACGCAGCGATATAACGTTCCACCGTGGAGTCATCTTTTAAATCTAGCGGGTTATGTAGGGAGATAGTTTCTGGTAGTTGTGTTTTTAATGCCTTTGTTGTCTCTTCACCTAATATTGCGAGCTTACCGTTACGGCGGAATAACGCATCCAGCGCCATTGCGGCTGGAGCAGCACCATTGCTGACGATAAATAGCCGTTCTCCCCGTAAAGGTGACATATGGCTTAACGTTTCTACAGCAGAAAACATTTCATGTGTATCTTGCACGCGTAATAACCCTGCTCGCTGAATTGCTGCATCATAAGCCGCATCCAGATTTTGTTGTTCACCAAGTAATTTCTGTGCCCGCTTAGTACGGCCGCTTTTAACCACCAAAATAGGTTTATTGCGGGAGGCACTTCTAGATGCTGAAAGAAAGCGACGGGCATCATGAATATGCTCTAGATAGAGCAGGATAGCGCTGGTTTTACTGTCACGAGCCAGAAAATCAAGCAGATGATCAATATCGATATCTACACTGTCACCTAACGCTATAAAGTAGGAAAATCCGACTCCCCGGTGTTTTGCCCAATCAAGAATCGTATTTGAGACTGCCGCCGATTGAGAAATAAAGGCTAATTTCCCTTTGAGTATTGGAACCGGAGAAAAGCTGGCATTCAGCCCTTGCCAGGGGGCTAATACGCCTAAACTGTTTGGCCCAAGTAGTCGGATACTATAGCGCTGGCAGCACTGCTTTAGTTCAGCGAATTGGGATGTTGGTGAAGAAAGGATAATCACCGTTTTGCAACCTAACTGCCCCAGTTGTTCTAAACATTGCAAATTACGGCGGTGATGAGTACAAATAACAGCCAAATCTGGTGTGATCGGTAATTTATCTATTGAAGGGTAAGCTAAAACCCCTTGAACAGAACGGCTATTGGGTGTAATCGGTAGTATTGGTCCAGCAAAGCCTCCTGCAAGCAAGTTACGCATCATAACTGAACCCGCTCGTTCTGGTTTTTCTGAGGCACCAATTACAGCAATGGATTTAGGGCGTAATAAAGCTTCAAGTCCGCGCTGGCTCATCAGGAGGCTCCTTATCTGTGGTGAGTCGATAACTGTAGCGGATTTCGCAAATTGTTGCTGTGATTTACGCTATCGGATGCAGTTGCTGAGAAGCAATTAAATTGTCAGTTTGTTGCAAAATAGTACCAAACTGTAGTTTGAATATCTTCGGTGGGGGTTGTTTCAACAGGTGGCCTGACTGTGCCCTCCATAGCAAGTACAGCATGTCTCGCCAAGAGCAGGAAAATTAAGGGCGCATTTTAATGGATTGTGGTTGTCAGAGGTAGCTTAAGATGCGCACATCAGGTAATCTTCGCGCCATAAAGCAGTTGGAGAAACGAATGAACGATTCATACAGTGGTAAAAATGGCAAAGTCAAAGTGATGTATGTCCGCAGTGAGGGCGATAATGACAGCCGCAATAATAAACGTCCATCTGGCAAAGGACGCGATCAAGGTCAGCGTCGTCGGGACAATGAGCGAACATCCCGTTCTCCGCGTGCCAATGAGCGTGAAAGATCGCCTTGGAAAACAGTGTCACGCCCTGAGAGTGATTCTGTAACGCCAGTGCATGGTGGTATCAGTGGGAAAAGCCAGATTGATCCTGAACAGCTCCGTCGTCAGCGAATGGAAGAAACTCGGATTTATGGCGAAAATGCTTGTCAGGCGATGTTTAAAAACCGTTCTGAAGCGATAGTTCGTGCATGGTTCGTTGAGTCAGTGACACCACGTTTCCGTAATGCGCTAAAATGGATGGCGGCTAACCGTAAAGCCTATCATGTTGTGGATGAGGCTGAACTGACAAAAGTGTCAGGTACTGAACATCATGGTGGTGTTTGTTTTCTGATTAAGAAACGCAACGGTTTGGATGCAGAGACCTACTTGAAAGATGCTCCAGTAAAAGATTGTGTTTTGGCTCTTGAAGATGTGGGTAATCCTCACAACCTTGGCGCGATTATGCGAAGTTGTGCACATTTCGGTGTGCAAGGGGTGATTTTGCAAGATGTGGCCTTGCTAGAGTCGGGTGCGGCTATCCGTACAGCAGAAGGTGGTGCTGAGCATATTAAAGGTATTGATGCTGATAGCTTGATCACTACACTGAATGACTTTCGTCAAGCGGGTTACACCATTGTAACGACATCCAGCCATAAGGGTAGTACCGATTTAGCGAAAGCTGAATTACCGGAAAAAATGGTTCTGGTACTTGGTCAAGAACGTGATGGTTTGAGTGACAGTGCTTGGAAACATGGTGATATGAGTTTGTTCGTTGGTGGTACGGGTTTGGTTGAAAGTCTGAACGTTTCTGTTGCAACTGGCATTCTGTTAGCTGAATGGTGGCGACAGAATAAAGCTTGATTAGGAAAAGCGGGAGCTGGAGTGCTCCCGGTTTTGCCATTTAAGATTCAGTGGGCTCCGCCCATGCCTTTTTTACTTCCTTGGGTAAATGGTGGCCTGGCTAGCCAGACGAGCATAATCAAAATCAGGAATACTCCGGCTGAAAGCCAAAAAATTTCATTTGCTGAGATTATGAGTCCTTGATGGGTAACTTCTTTTGCTAGATAAGCAGAAATTTGCTGGTTATTCATGCCTAATTCCGATAATTGTTGATAGATCTGTTGAGTATCGGGACTATAAGGATTGATATGCTCAGTAAAATGGGAATGATGCATTGACTCGCGTTGGGTCCACATGGTTGTCGTTAGTGATGTGCCTATTGAACCCGCCAGTGTTCGAATAAAATTCGATAAACTGGATGCAGATGCCACTCGCTCTGCCGGCAAGCCGGAAAGGGTAATGGTTGTGAGTGGCATAAAGAAACAGGCAATAGCAAACCCCTGGATAAACTGAGGCCATGCGACTGCGGCAAAATCCATGCCTGGTTCGAATGTATATGCACGCCAGTAATAACAGATGGCATAAACAACAAAACTGAATGTCACTATGTAGCGCATATCTGCTTTATTGCTGAATTTACCAATCAGTGGCGAAATGATTAGTGGCAACAATCCTACCGGTGCTGATGCAAGACCTGACCAGGTTGCTGTATAACCGAACACTTCCTGTAATAACTGAGGTAATAACACAATTGTGCCGAAATAGAGCATATAAGCTAAGCTCAAACAGAAGCAACCAATGGTAAAATTGCGCTCTTTAAACAGTGATAGGTCAATAATTGGGCTATTATCGGTCAGTTCCCATACCACCAGAAATGCTAATGAGATGATTGCGATAACGGTCAAAACGATAATTTCTGTAGAATTAAACCAGTCCAGTTCTTTCCCCTGATCTAGCATAATTTGTAAACAACCAACGCCGACCACTAACAACACGAGTCCTATTGTGTCGATAGGTTTAATCTCTGTTTGGGTTTCACGCCCTTTCAGCGTTTGCATAGTAATCAGAATAATCGCTATACCAACAGGAACGTTGATAAAGAAAATCCATCCCCAATGGTAGTTATCACTGATGTAGCCACCCAAAATAGGGCCGAAAATTGGCGCGATGATAATCGTGATTGACCATAATGCCAACGCCATATTTCCTTTGGCTGGTGGATAATTGTTCAGTAGTAGACTTTGTGAAAGGGGAATAAGAGGACCCGCAACTAATCCTTGAATAACCCGGAAGAAGATTAGCATACCAAGACTGTTGGAAATACCGCATAACCAAGAAGCTATGGAAAATAGAGCGGTTGACCAGATGAATAACTTAACTTCGCCGATGCGTTTTGCCAGCCATCCAGTAATTGGGATAGAAATCGCATTGGCAACCCCGAAAGAGGTAATTACCCAGATCCCTTGAGAATTTGATGATCCTAAGTTACCTGAAATCGTGGGTATCGCTACGTTAGCAATGGTAGAATCTAACACTTGCATGAACGTTGCCAAGGATAACGCAATGGTCATCCATGCAAGTTTGGCACCTGTAAGCGGCTGTCTCATCACCTTGACCTCCGATATTATTTTCCAGCATTACTATTAGTAATGTCATTAACTATTTTATTGGCAGGAGACATATCTATTGTCAGAGCAGTGGTGTGATAAGCTGATTTAGTGCGTGTTCTATCAGACAGAACGGGTCCATCAGGATTCGTAGTATCTACTCTGACTTTAGTCGAGAGGCCGATGCGTAATGGGTATTTTTCTAGTTGTCCAGGATTAAGCTCAATGCGGACGGGTAAACGTTGTACAACCTTAATCCAATTACCACTGGCGTTCTGAGCGGGTAATAAAGAGAAAGCGCTGCCGGTACCCATATCAAGGCCAGTGATTTTGCCGCTAAATACTCTGTTTCCACCATAGAAATCGCTGGTGATTTCCACGGGTTGACCAATACGCATACCAGAAATTTGTGTCTCCTTGAAGTTGGCTTCGATCCACATATCGTTTGCCGAAATTATCGCCATCAGTGGAGTATTTTTATTGATTTGTGCACCAACTTGTACACTACGGCGTGAGACATAACCATCGATTGGGCTGACTATTTTCGTGCGTTGTAACGCTAGCCAAGCATTACGGACTTCCGTTGCAGCTTGTTCAATAGCCGGTTGCTTCTCTAAAGGTGTATCCAGGACAATTGCTTGATTAGCGTTGTATTGTTCAATTGCAATATCTAGAGCAGCTCGGGCGCTGGCGACAGCTTCCTGTGCATGTTGTAGCTCTTCTTTACCAATGACTTTTTGAGCGCTAAGTATTTCACGACGGCTAAGATCATTTTGAACTTTAGTTAATTCGGATCTGCGTAGCGCGATGTTAGCCTGATATTGTTTGCTGTTAACTATCTGTTGATGAGTCTGGCGAACGCTGTTAGCTAATGTTGTTTTTGCTTTTTCTAATGCTAATTCTGCATCACGGGGATCGAGCTGTACCAATATACTACCGCTTTTCACAAAGTCAGTATTATCAAAGTTAACTGTGATTACAGTGCCAGCAACTTGCGACATGATCTGAACTTGATTACCTGTAACATAGGCGTTATCTGTTTCTTGATGGTGGCGTGAAATGAGAAACCAATAGAAAAAGTAGGCAACACCGAGCAGGGTAAAAATAAGGGTTAATAACACTAAGGCACGACTGCGTTGCCTTTTTTTGCTACTGGTTGGATCTTGTGCCACTTGTACTTCTATTGACTCATCTGCACTCATAGTAACTCCCCATGCTTGTTGTTTATCTTCTAGTAATACTATTTTTAGATCACTTTCCAGTAGCGGTATAGATCACTACTGGAAAGATGAATGACACAGGATCCAATGTTATCGAAGAATAGTCGTTAGCTTTTTGCAGAAAATATCATCTTGGCTAACTGGAAAATTTTTTCGAACAATTGAACCAAGAAAGTATTGTTTGGATAAAAATTGATCGATTAAACAACAAGCTATTTTTTGATACAATCGCCCATTGTATCAAGTCTGACCAGTAATTTTCTCATTAACTTTTCTAACTGTTTTTGTTCCTCCTGGTCAAGACATGACCAAAGTCTTCTCAGGCATTCATGTTGAGGTGGAAGCAAATTATTTAAAAATTTTGTACCTTGTTCTGTCAGATGAAGATGAAGGCAACGGCGGTCGTTATGACTTTCCTTTCTTTCAATCCACTCCTGCTTTTCTAATTCATCAGCAATACGCGTGGCGTTAGTACGGGAAGAACCTAATGCGGCACTTAATTCTGATGGTTGGATGCTGTGGCTTTCTTTAGTATCAAGGATCATCAGGGCCATGAACAAAGTTTCATTGATACCTTGAGCTTTCAGCATATTGTTACGGTTTTCAAGCAATTTACTTTGGACGTGCATTGATAACCTAGTCAACAGGATCTCTTGATAAGGGATATCTTTATTTAATTTGGCTTGCTGTGCTGCACGAATATTCAGTAATTCTTCGGTAGGCGTAAACGAACTTTCCATTATTTAGATACCTTATTAGTTTCAACTGGTAAGATAACTTTTGTTATCAAACATCCAAATGGTATATTAAAAGATAAATTTAGCAATTGTAGTTATTTGTTATCATCATATTTCTTTTGATATTGATACCTAATTCATAAATATTTTGAATGTTAGTCCAAAAAGTAGCGCACCAAATAGTGTTGCGAGTATAATTTGCTTTGTTTTGTAAAAGACTAAACAGATGGTCAGACAACCTATGAGGGTAGGGAGTAGTTTTTGACTCTCTCTCATCACATCAGGTACACCTGATACAATGAGTAAAGAACAAATGGATGCAATACCAATACTGTCAAGAATAATGCTTGTTTTTCCACTTTTCCTGCCGGCAGATTGGCGTGCTTTCCCAAATCGTAGTGGCAGATAGCGAAATGAAAAGTTAGCTAACCCAACAAATAGTCCAATGAGCAAAATCTTGCTATCAATCATGGTGTTTCCTTTTGTTCAGAAGAGTCATTGCAATTGTTTTGTGGTTGTAACAGTGCCGCGATACAACCACCGACAATACCTGCCAGAATAGCAATTGGAATTGAGAAAAATGTAATCCCTAAAAGTGCCCCGGTTAGTGCGGTTGCAACACAATAACTATTTTGCTTTCTACAAGAAGCAAGAAGAAAACTGAGAAACAGTGCTGGTAACATGAAAATCATGGCAGCTTCTACAGCAGGATAGGATTCCAAATAACCGTTACCAAGAAATGCGCCGGCTACGGTACCTGCGACCCAGGCCAGCCAGGAACAGATGGCAATAGCAACCATCCAATTTTCACTCCAGCTCCGGTGGTTCTTAATGAGTTTTGCAGTAGCGGCGGCAAAAACTTCATCTGTCAGGCCGAAAGCCCAGATAACGGTTTTTTTCTCCGTTAACTTATCTTTGATACGGTGCCTTAAAGATGGACCATAAAGAATATGGCGGACATCCATTGCCATGATTGTTAGGGCAGAAATCCATAATGATGTACCCGCACTCAGTAAAGCTGTGATGACGAACTGGCTTGCACCGGCGTAGATGATGCATGAAAAGAAAATGGCTTCTATTGGGTTGAAGCCAAGTTTGACAGCATTGAGACCAAAAGCAAAGGCGACGGGAATATAACCGATAACAATGGGTAAACTGTCTATTATTCCTTCAGTAAAAGAAGATTTTTTACTGGCTAAGGGGGATGATGTATCAGAAAAAGGCATAAAATCTATCTGGTTATATGAATGTTATATAACATTAACAAAAGGAAACCAAATAGAAAATATCATCCCTAACAAATGTTTCATAAATGTTTTTATTTAAGCATTCTTTTACTATAATCTGTTTCTTACAACGTCTTTGGTTCGTACTTTTTGCCTAAAAACCACACGATTAGACTTATTATACAGATAGCCATGCCAGCGGTGGCAACGCCATACCAACCTGAATGTTTGTAAGCATAGCCTGAAACCAGAGAGCCAAGGGCTCCACCAATAAAATAGCTGGTCATATAAGCGGCGGTGAGTCGATTTCTAGCTTCTGGCATGATGCGGTATATCGTACTTTGATTTGTAACGTGAACACCTTGAATCGCAATATCAAGGAGAAAAACACCAATTATAAAGCCAATTAGTGATTCTTTGACTAAGCCGATCGGTATCCATGAAAGAAGTAGTAGCACCAGAGAAATGCTGGTGGTCAGAGGGCCTTTTCCTTTATCAACGAGTTGCCCGGTTTGGGTTGCCATCAATGCTCCGGCAGCACCGACTAATCCAAATAAGCCGATGACTCCTTCGGAATAGTTAAAAGGAGGTGCTGAAAGCAGGAATGCCATTGATGTCCATAGCAGGCTGAAGTTGGCAAATGTCAGTGCACCTAGTAGGGCGCGTACTCTTAGAAGCGGGCTTGTAGTGATAAGGTTTACAATAGAGCCAAGTAACTGGAAATAATTGAGATTGGTTACTTGTTTATAACGGGGCAGGTAGCGCCACAGTGTCAGAGAAAGAATCACTAATGAGACACTGGCAACCCAGAAAACAGTTCGCCAGCCACCAAGAGTTGCCATTGTTCCTGAGATGGTTCTTGCTAGTAATATTCCAAGCAGTAAACCGCTCATAATCGTACCGACAGCTTTTCCTCGTTGATGGGGAAGAGCAAGTGTTGCGGCCAGCGGGACCAGTATTTGAGCGACCACCGAAAATAATCCCGTCATTGCCGTTCCTAGTAACATTTGCCAGATGTTCTGCGACGTGGCGGTAATCAGTAATCCAATGGTGGCTAATATTGTCATTGAGACAATTAAACTGCGTCGTTCGAACATATCACCTAATGGCACAAGGAATGTTAGACCAACGGCATAGCTTAATTGAGCTGTGGTTACAATAAACCCCGCTTCGTTGACGGTCAGATTAAATTGTAACGCAATCGTATCGAGTAGCGGTTGTGCATAGTAGTTGCTGGCGACAACCAGACCTGTGGCAATGGCGATCAGTGCAATCAAAGCTGGACTTAATGGTGTACGGGAAATATTTTCTTCCATAAATGTATTTTCTTATATTTAAACGGCAGGTTAGGGGTGAGTGGACAGCTCGTTAAAGGTCTGTAGTCACGAGCTAAACTTTTTGCATTGTAATGAATTTTTATTCAGGTTCAATGATAAATCCGAGAGGATGGTTACTAAAGAAATTCTATTGAGTATTCATTGTTTTAGGTAGCTTTAACTTGTGATTTAACTATCAAATTGAACTGAGAATGAAATATAAAATCGATATTAATTCCTATTATTTTCCATAATATAGCGATAATGACTATATACCCGTCATCTTTCAAGTTGCCTCTTTGTTGGCTGCACTCGCTCACCCCGGTCACATAGTTACCTATGCTCCCGGGGATTCACTCCCTTGCCGTCGCGATCCATCTTGAAATCCATAGGGTATAAAATTGTTGAAATATAAATTTTAATAAGAATTCTGAATCAGAAAAAATAACAGTGAATTGTTTTATACCAATTCACTGTTACGCTCTAAATATTAATTTTTTCCAGCGGCTTCAACGGCAGTTTTAACCCAACTATCAAACAATTTCTGATGAGCCTTAATCCAACCGTTGGCGTGACGTTCAATATCCGCTTGTGATGCCTCACCATTATGCATCCGCAAGTTTTGGGCATTGATATCCGCAAGGGGCATTCTCATGATAGAAAATAACTTAGCGGCGGTTGGGTTGTCTTCTGCCCATTTTTTATTGGCAGCAATATGCATAATACTTGGTGGAAAACCATAATTAGCGCCATTTGGTAATTTCGTCTCTATTTTCTCATCATTAGGCATAGCGGAGAAAGGAACTTGCAGCCAGACAACATCTTTACCTGGTTTCAGCACGTCACTAACCCAATAAGGTGTCCATGTGTAATATAAGATGGGTTTGCCTTCTTTATAGCGGGTAATAGTATCTGCCATCATGGCTGCATAGTTACCTTGATTGTGTTCAACGCTATTGTTTAAACCATAGGCTTTAAGGTGATGATTAATGGCGATTTCACAGCCCCAACCGGGATTACAGCCAGTTAAATCAGCTTTGCCGTTACCGTTGGTATCAAATAATTTGGCTATTTTCGGATCTTTTAATTGAGCAATATTAGTAATGTTGTATTTTTCCGCTGTTTTTTTATCGATCAAGTAGCCTTGTGCTGCATTTTCTACGTAGTTACCAACACGGTAAAATTTGGCATTACCACCTGCTGCCTGATATTGGGTGTTGTGCAGTGGTTCCCAACTTACGGCCATAAAGGTTGCGTCACCAGAAGCAATAGAGGAATAGGCGACGTTGTAGTCCACTTCTTTGATGGGTTTGATATCATAACCAAGTTTTTCCAATGCTTTACTGACGATCAGCGTCTGGAATGTTTCTTCGCTAAGGGTGCTTTGTATGGGTTGTACACTGATACCTTTACCCGGTAATTCGACAGCGAATAATTGAGAACTTATCAGTGATGACAGGGATATAGCCCAGATAACTATTTTGCGCATGGTTTTTCCTCCTGTTGCAGTCATCATGTGTTTACCAAACAATTGTTGCTTGATAGGTGTTTTGGAAGGTTATGCTTTTTGGCTAAATAAACGGGTAACTAATCCAATTGGGCCAGTGGCATACCAGCGATTTACGCCTTTAGCCCGGTTGCTGTAGCCAAAAGACTGTGTTAGGCGGTCAAGGAGAATCGCAAGAATAACAATCCCGACCCCACCTACTGTAGCAAGCCCCATATCGAGACGCCCAATACCTCGCAAAACCATTTGGCCTAAACCACCAACGGCAATCATTGATGCAATAACGACCATTGATAGGGCCAGCATCAGGGTTTGGTTGACACCGGCCATAATGGTTGGCATAGCCAGTGGTAATTGAACTTTAAACAGCATCTGACGAGGGCTGGCGCCGAAAGATTCGGCTGCTTCTATCAGATCTGCTGGAACCTGTTTGATGCCTAAAATTGTCAGACGGACAATTGGGGGTAGAGCAAAGATAATGGTGACGATAACTCCAGGCACGTTACCGATGCCAAACAGCATGACAATCGGAACCAGATAGACGAATGCTGGTGTGGTTTGCATAGCATCAAGCAGAGGTTGGATAATTTTCGCGGCTCTCTTGCTGTGTGCCAGCCATATGCCGAGTGGTAAACCAACGATAATGCAGAACAATAGCGATGTCAGAGCCAGTGATAAAGTGACCATCGATTCGTGCCATGCACCAATTGCACCAATAATTACCAGAGAAATCAGAGCAGTAATACCCATACCAATGCCTGATAACTGCCAGGCAATCAGGGCAAAAAATAGGATGGCAATGGGAGCAGGTATTGATGTCAGACATTGTTCAAAGCCACTGAGAACAAAATCAATGGGGACGCGGATTCCCTGAAATGCAGGACGAAAATTTAGCACAATCCAATCAATAGCATGGGTTACCCATGAGTCTAAAGGGATAAGTGGGTGCTGGAATGGGTCCATGATATTAAAATGTTCAGGCTGTACCGCAGTTGCGGGGGCATCCAGCCAGTCAGAACCCGTTGCATCGTCAGCATTGGTTCCACTGCTCCAGGGGTCGGAATTATCGGCAGCGATGGACGGGGTATCCTCTGAATTCTGTACAGGCTGAGTTTGATGTTCGTTTTGATTACTCATTTGGTGTCTCCTTATCTAATGCCTGCAATAGCATCCCTTTGGAAATAACGCCGATATATTTGTCATTATTTCCAACCACCGGAACTGCACAAGGTGATTGTGCTACAACAGCAATCAGCTCATTGAGGGGCATATCTGCGGCAACGGAGGTTGGTTCCGCCAATATGGCGTGTTCGATAGGTTTTTTTTCCCGTAATGCTTTTTCCAATGAATTTACGGAAACGATACCGGCGAATTTTTGTCCACGTTCGATCAGGTAACCATAGTTTCTGTTTTCGTCATCGAGGACTTTCAATGCAGAAAGAGGACCAAAACCGGGTGCAATATGAAGCAGAGAGTCAGGACGGCGACGGGCAATGTCTTTAGCACTGAATACATGGCTGATATCTACGCCACGAAAGAAAGTTTTCACATAGTTATTCGCTGGATTATTCAAGATTTCATCAGGTGTCCCGACCTGCACAACAACACCGTCTTGCATAATGGCAATCCGGTCTCCGATACGCATTGCCTCATCCAAATCATGAGAGATAAAGACGATAGTCCGTGGCTGATTGCCTTGCAGGCTTAGCAGTTCATCTTGCATTTCTGTACGAATTAATGGATCAAGGGCAGAAAATGCTTCGTCCATTAGCAAAATATCTGGGTTATTAGCTAATGCCCTGGCAAGCCCTACACGTTGGCGCATCCCGCCTGAGAGCTCATCTGGATAAGATTGTGCATAATTTTCCAGGTTTACCTGTTTCAGTGCATCCAATGCTTTTTTATTGCGTTCTTGTTTGGTGATTCCGGCAAGTTCCATACCAAAGGCGCTGTTTTCCAGTATGTTTAAATGTGGCATCAGTGCAAATGATTGGAAAACCATACTGATTTTGTTACGGCGAATTTCTCTTAACGCTGCTGTTGAAATCTCAGAAATATCTTCACCATCAATTAATACTTGGCCGCGAGTCGGTTTTATCAGACGATTGAGAAGGCGTACCATTGTGGATTTGCCGGAGCCAGATAATCCCATGATGACAAATATTTCGCCTTCTTCAATAGTCAGATTGGCATTTTGTATACCAACAACCATACCTGTCTTTTCAAATATCTGATCTTTGCTCAAACCAGAATTCAGTAACTTGAAAGCATATTCTGAATGGTCGCCAAATATCTTATAGAGGTTTTTAACTTCGAGTTTAATTGCCATGAAATAGTTACTTTCCTTTCAATGGTTATTTAATGGTGTTATGCATTATTCATCTCTGCATGATTCTTTGAATATATATACCCTAACATACTGAGAGAGCCTGACAACCCTATGTTAATGATAATTAATGTAAAAAATAGTGATATTGAATGACTTAAATTAGATATATTTGTAGTCATTTCATGGTTATTAGTCATTCCTTTTACCCAAATTCATGTTGTCATTGTAAGGGTTAATTGTATATATGCTGTTGTTATTAATGAATTTTAAATTTGATCGGCAAATGAATTATTCACTATGTTGTAAATAGAATCGATTATTAGTTTATCATGTTGATTATGTCTTATTAGAATGAAATTTAATTTAAAATTAATTAGCTACATTAATGTTTTTTGTCGTTTCGGATGATATAAGAGGCGGAGATGGCAAAAAATATCCATAGAAATGGCAATAGTCATGAAAAAATGCCATAAAAATATAAGGATTTTATGGCGTTTTATCGTTTAAAAAACAGGATCAATAATATTGGTTTTTAAAGTATTAAAGTATTAGAGTATTATGGTTATTTTGAAGTATTCCTTCTATATAAAATAAAATCATTCTCTTTAGAAATTCCAATCCTCATCCTCAGTATTCACTGCTTTACCGATAACATATGATGAACCTGAACCAGAAAAGAAATCATGGTTTTCATTGGCATTCGGTGATAATGCAGAGAGGATTGTAGGGCTGACATTTGTTATTTCTGGCGGAAATAAGGTTTCATAGCCAAGATTCATTAATGCTTTATTGGCATTATAATGCAAGAATTTTTTAATATCTTCAGTCCAGCCAACAATATCATAAAGTTCTTCTGTATATTTGATTTCATTTTCGTATAATTCTAATAATAATGAAAAAGTGAATTCTTTAATCTCTTTTTGCTCTAGTGTTGAATGTTTTTTTAATGATTGTTGAAATTTATATCCAATATAATAACCGTGGATGGCTTCATCTCGGATAATAAGTCGGATTAAATCGGCTGTATTTGTTAATATTCCTCGACTTGACCAATACATAGGTAAATAGAAACCTGAATAGAATAAAAATGATTCTAGAAAAACACTGGCGATTTTTTTCTTTAATGGATGATGATAACTATAATAATTTAGTATAATTTTGGCTTTATTCTGTAATGAAAAACTCTTTTCACTCCAGCGATAGGCGTCATCTACATCAGTTGTTAGGCATAATGTTGAAAAAATGGAGCTATAAGAACGTGCATGAACAGCTTCCATGAAACTAATGTTGGACATAACTGCTTCTTCGTGGGGTGTCAGGGCATCTTCCATTAACGCTGGAGCACCAACAGTGTTCTGAATTGTGTCCAGTAGTGTCAGCCCGGTGAATACCCGGATAGTCAGCTTTTTTTCTTCTGTCGTCAGTGTATTCCATGAAGTAATATCATTGGATAATGGAATTTTTTCCGGTAACCAAAAATTAGTTGTCAGTCGGTTCCAAACTTCTAGATCTTTGTCATCTTCAATTCGGTTCCAGTTAATTGCACATATAGGATTACTGATCATAATACATTTCCAGAATTCATTTTACAGTGAGCATAAAACACAATCTTGTACTTCCGTGCCTTCCAGAGCAGTTTGTTTCAGACGGATGTAATAAAGTGTTTTAATTCCTTTACGCCAGGCATAAATTTGGGCTTTGTTAATATCACGGGTAGTAGCATCGTCTTTGAAGAAAAGTGTCAGGGATAATCCTTGGTCAACGTGTTGAGTGGCTGTAGCATAAGTATCAATAATCTTTTCCGGCCCTATTTCGTAAGCATCTTGGTAATATTCAAGATTATTATTCGTCATAAATGGTGCTGGATAATATACCCGTCCTGTTTTACCATCTTTACGGATCTCAATACGGGATACAATCGGGTGAATGCTTGAGGTTGAATTGTTGATATATGAAATAGAACCTGTAGGAGCAATAGCTTGGAGATTTTGATTGTAAATACCATGAGTCATAATTGAGGCTTTTAATTCAAGCCAGTCTTGTTGATTAGGAATGGTTATTCCTGCTTGCTCAAACAATTGAGAGATTTTTTTTGTCTGAGGTTGCCATGCTCTTTCTGTATATTTATTGAAAAATTCACCACTGGCATAACGAGAATCTTTAAAGCCTTTAAAGTAGCTATTGCGTTCAATGGCGATCTGATTGGAAGTACGCAGAGCGTGATAAGTGACGATATAGAAATAGATATTGGTGAAATCTATTCCCTCTTCAGAACCATAATGAATTTTTTCCCTTGCCAGATAGCCGTGAAGATTCATTTGCCCCAAACCAATGGCATGGGAATCCTGATTTCCTTTTTCGATAGAAGGAACTGAACGGATATGGCTCATATCTGATACCGCAGTTAAAGCACGGATAGCCGTTTCAATAGAGAGGGTAAAGTCAGGTGAATCCATTGTATGAGCAATATTCATTGATCCCAGATTACAACTAATATCTTTCCCAATATGGTGGTAACTTAAATCCTCTTCATATTCGCTGGCACTGTTAACCTGTAAAATTTCGGAACATAAATTACTCATATTAATCCGACCTTTAATCGGGTTAGCATTATTCACCGTGTCTTCATACATAATATAGGGATAACCAGATTCGAATTGGAGCTCAGCTAACGTCATGAAAAATTCACGAGCATTGATTTTTGATTTCCTAATTTGTTGGTTATTTACCATTTCAGTATATTTTTCTGTCATGCTAATTTCGGACATTGGCACACCATAAATCCGCTGAATATCATAAGGGGAGAATAGATACATATCTTCATTATGTTTAGCCAGCTTAAAAGTGATATCAGGAATAACAACGCCAATAGAGAGTGTTTTTATACGGATTTTTTCGTCGGTATTTTCCCGTTTTGTATCCAGAAAACGAAGAATATCGGGATGATGTGCATGGAGATAAGCGGCCCCTGCACCTTGGCGTGCACCGAGTTGATTGGCGTATGAAAACGCATCTTCCAGCATTTTCATCACAGGGATAACACCTGATGATTGATTTTGAATTATTTTTATCGGTGCACCCGTTTCCCGTAGATTACTGAGTAAGAATGCGACCCCTCCACCACGTTTTGAAAGCTGTAAGGCTGAATTAACTGAACGTCCGATGGACTCCATATTATCTTCAATGCGTAGCAGGAAACAGGAAACCAATTCTCCTCGCTGTTTCTTACCGCAATTAAGAAAAGTTGGCGTTGCTGGTTGAAAACGGCCATTGATCATCTCATCCACTAGACGACAAGCCAGCACTTGATCGCCTTGGGCTAGGGTCAGTGCTACCATGCATACCCGATCTTCATAGCGTTCTAGATAACGTTTATTATCGAAGGTTTTCAGAGTATAACTGGTGTAATATTTGAATGCGCCCAGAAAGGTTTGAAAGCGGAATTTTTTGCTATAGGCTTGCTGAAAGAGCTTTTTAATAAAAGCAAAATCGTATTGCTCCAGCACGTTTGTTTCGTAATATCCCTCTTGTTGGAGGAAATCCAGTTTCTCTTTTAGGCTATGGAAAAATAGTGTGTTTGGATTTACATGCTGGCGAAAATAATAATGAATAGCCAGTTTGTCTTTGTCAAATTGAATCTTTTCTTCACTATCGTACAGATTGAGCAAGGCATTTAAAGCATGATAATCCTGTTGTGCATTAATTTGAAAAGTCATAATTACATATTCTCTAATGAATCATGTTGCCAGAACCTTTGAATACCTTTGCGTACCCGTTGTACATCTTCTTCAGTACCCAACAGTTCAAAACGGTATAGGAGGGGTATCCGGCATTTCTCTGAAATTATCCGCCCAGCGATGCCGTAAGCTTCGCCAAAGTTGGTATTCCCGGCCGCGATGACTCCCCGGATGAATGCCCGGTTTTCGGCGATATTGAGAAATCGGATCACTTGTGG
Source organism: Photorhabdus sp. HUG-39 (assembly GCF_963878365.1). NCBI lineage: Bacteria > Pseudomonadati > Pseudomonadota > Gammaproteobacteria > Enterobacterales > Morganellaceae > Photorhabdus > Photorhabdus sp. HUG-39. The sequence continues at coordinate 174,482 of NZ_CAWNWY010000002.1, forward strand.
TGGAACAGCGCCTTTAGTACTGCCACCACCGTAACTGGGGGTCAGTAAAATGTAAGGAGAAGTTACGTTTAATGGGCTGTCTGATTGATTTATTGGAATACGAAAGGCTGGTATCTCCAGTTTCTGAACAAATCTATGGCTATTACTGGATGAACTGGAGAAATAGATCAGCGGATTTATATTCATAATAAACCTATAAATCCTCGGTTAATGCGTTGATTTTATCTGGACGAAATCCTGACCAATGCTGTGTACCTGCTACAACCACAGGAATTTGCTGGTAGCCCATAGCACGGATAGTCGCTAAAGCCTGCGGGTTTTCGGTTAAATCGACAATCTGATAAGGAATATTTCTTCGGCTTAGCGCCTGATAGGTTGCGCTGCATTGTACGCAGTCCGGTTTGCTATAAATGGTAATGCTCATTAACGACTCCTTTGTCAGTTTGTGGGCATGTGATGGCAAAATTTGGTTCATGAGTAATAATTTACCTAAAGGCCAGAACTTGAATCATACTATATATAGTGAAATTTTATTTCAACCATACTATATGTGGTGTTAATTTTACATCGAGTGACTATCATTAAAATTACGATGTGGGTTATTCTCTGTTTGTTGGCAGGCTTTTCGTCTTCAGACAAGTTTAAGTTTTCTAGTCGGTGGTAAGGGAGCAACTGAATTCATCATTGCAATTTGTCGAAAAGACGATTTACTCTAATCTCTATAATGATTGATATTTTTTTCAATGGAGGTGGTTATGTATCATCACTATTTTGATACACCCAAAGGATTTCCTAAACCGTATATTCATATCACTGCGGATGATAAGGGAGTGACCAGTCTATATTTTGTTGATGAAAAAACAGCGCCTGAAGTGAAAAATGATATTACTAAGCAGTGCGTGAAAGAGTTACGAGGATATTTTGCGGGTAAGCGAACTGAGTTTTCCGTTCCACTCAACCCGGCAGGAACTGAATTCCAGCAGCGTGTATGGTTACAGTTATGTAAGATCCCGTTTGGAGAAGTGTGGAGTTATAAGCAACTTTCATTAGCATTAGGTTCAGTTAATTATTGTCGTGCGGTAGGAATGGCTAATTCTCGTAATCCGATCTCATTAATTGTGCCTTGTCATCGTGTTATTGGACATGATGGTAAATTGGTGGGATATACCGGTGGCCTGAATATTAAAAGCTGGCTATTAGAACATGAAAAAACCTAGTCATTTGTTTATTAGATAACTTGTGTGATAAAAGACCAGGGAGGATTATAGATATTTATATATGTGTATTATTTAGTAGTAAAACTAAATAAAGATAACATCTATCGTATTTTATTATGCTTTTCGTGATCTTGGTTGTAGACAGTGAGCCAACTTATTTGTTGTACTGTATGCGACGCAGATTTTGTGTCTTAATTTTCACGTTAAAGGTAAGTTTGATGTCAAAAATTAAAGGTAACGTTAAGTGGTTTAATGAATCTAAAGGATTCGGGTTTATCACTCCAGAAGATGGTAGCAAAGACGTATTCGTGCATTTCTCTGCTATTCAGAGTAACGGATTTAAAACTTTGGCAGAAGGTCAAAAAGTAGAGTTTGAAATCACTGACGGCGCTAAAGGTCCATCTGCTGTAAACGTTGTCGCTATCTGATTTTAACTCCATATTTCGAAAACCCGTTATTACAACGGGTTTTTTTTGGCTTGTATGAGGCCGATATGTAGGTGATTTTAATTTAAAGTTCATGCATCAATACGAAAGCTAACATGGTCATCAGTAATGATCCAAAAAGGTTAAGCAAAACTGTTCCCAGTGCCCATCCTAGTTTCCCGTCCAGTACCAAATAAGCAACTTCAACAGAGAATGTAGAAAAGGTTGTTAAACCTCCGCAAAAACCGGTGGTCAACATCAATTTCCAAGCCGGATCAAGATGTGTAGATTTATTAAAATAGGCTAACCCTAGTCCGATAATTAATGCACCAATACAGTTAACGGTAAGGGTGCCAATCGCGATATTAGAAGAAATATTATTAAGACGGAGGCTGATAAACCAGCGTAATACGCTGCCTAAGCCACCTCCGATAAATACAGCCAGAATAATATTAGTCATAATATACCCGTCATCTTTCAAGCTGCCTCTTTGTTGGCTGCACTCGCTCACCCCGGTCACATAGTTTGCTATGCTCCCGGGGATTCACTCCCTTGCCGTCGCGATGCAGCTTGAAATCCATAGGGTATAAGAAACTGGGTTATTTGACCTCTTCACCTTTGGCTTGCAAGTCAGCATGATAAGAAGAACGGACAAATGGACCACAGGCGGCATGGGTGAACCCCATAGCTAACGCTTCTTCTTTCATTTCATCAAATTCCTGTGGGCTGACGTAGCGCTGTACCGGTAAATGATGGCGACTAGGTTGTAGATATTGTCCCAAAGTCAGCATAGTCACACCGTGGCGGCGCAGATCACGCATAACATCAAGAATTTCTTCGTTGGTTTCACCAAGACCGACCATCAGACCCGATTTGGTTGGAATATCAGGATGGGTTTCTTTAAACTTTTCAAGTAATTTTAATGACCACTCATAGTTTGCACCAGGGCGCACCTGACGGTAAACCCGGGGTACGTTTTCCAGATTATGGTTAAAGACATCGGGCGGTGTCGCTGTCAGTATTTCAAGTGCACGATCCATACGTCCACGGAAGTCAGGAACTAAGGTTTCAATCTTAATAGATGGATTTTTTTCACGAATAGCAGAGATGCAGTCAGCAAAGTGCTGAGCACCACCGTCACGTAGATCATCACGGTCAACGGAGGTGATGACAACGTAGCGCAGTGCCATATCTTTAATGGTTTGTGCCAGTTTTATGGGTTCGTTGGTGTCAGGTGCCATTGGGCGGCCGTGCGCAACATCACAGAAAGGGCAACGGCGGGTGCAAATTGCGCCAAGGATCATAAAGGTTGCTGTACCGTGATTGAAGCATTCTGCCAGGTTAGGGCAAGACGCTTCTTCACAAACGGAATGCAGACCATTTTTGCGCATGGCAGATTTGATGCCCTGAATGCGGCTGGAATCCGCAGGAAGTTTGATTTTCATCCACTCAGGTTTACGCAAGATTTCTGTACGTTCGGTCATCACTGTTTTGACAGGGATCAGCGCCATTTTGTCTGCGTCGCGGTACTTAACTCCGCGTTCCATCTGAATTGGTTTACTCATAATCGTGCTGGTTCCAGTGTTAAATTCATCAGGTTGAGATTTATCATTCAGTCTACTGTATGATAAAAAATTAAAAATTTTTGAAAAATGTTAAAAAATTATAGCATCTTTAACTGTTCAGGTTAAATCCTAACTGCTGGCAAAATTTCTCTACCAAAACAGGCTGTACTTGTTCAACAGTAATTCCAGGAACTAAGTCACTGAGTTGAATCATTTTCATACCGGCATAGCCACAAGGGTTAATACGCTGGAAGGGTTCTAAATCCATTGCGATATTGAGGGCTAGTCCGTGGAAAGAACAACCTTTACGTATCCGTAATCCAAGAGAGCAAATTTTTGCTTCATTGACGTAGACACCAGGGGCATCCGGGCGGGCATGGGCTTTCACACCAAAGTGAGCAAGGGTTTTAATGACAGTATCCTCTATCGCCGTAACCAGTTGCCGTACACCAATTTTGGCGCGTTTAATGTCAATCATGACATACATAACCTGCTGACCAGGGCCATGATAGGTGACTTGTCCACCACGATCGGATTGAATAACCGGAATATCACCGAGGGACAGCAAATGCTCAGCTTTACCTGCTTGTCCTTGAGTAAAGACTTTTGGATGCTGTACCAGCCAGATTTCATCAGGTGTATTAGTATCTCGCTGCTCAGTAAACAAGTGCATTGCATCAGAAATCGGCTCGTAGGGTTGTATTCCTAATTGACGTAAGAAAATCGTTTTATGTTGCAATTGAAACTTCATTTGATAGCTATAAGATTTGGTCAGTATAACCCTCAGAAGAGCTTCTCACCAGTTTAGTGCACCTGAAACTGTAGTATTCCTGATAGATAAAGAATCCCCTGTGAAATTATAGGGGATTTCTCTAATGTGTATTACAATACTACCCGTACCAATTCAAGGTTACCTAATTCTTCATACAGCGTTTCTACTTGTTCAATATGAGTCGCATTGATAGTAATGGACACTGAGTGGTAGTTACCTTTGCTGCTTGGCTTCACTTGTGGAGAGTAATCGCCCGGCGCATGACGTTGAACCACTTCAACGACCTGATTGACTAGCTCAGACTCCGCCAAACCCATCACTTTGTAAGTGAATGAACAAGGGAACTCAAGCAGTTCATTTAATTTCGTTTTCATGGGCGCTCCTGTTTTGCTTTCCGCGATACGTACGGTCAGTTTCTTCTGTAAAATTTGATACTTTCCTCCGCCTTAAAACGCGGAGGTGCTTATTGCGATCGGGCAGTAGTCCGATTCGCTTTGATGGACTCTGTTTATCGCTTCATTATCTCAAGAATTAGCCAAACCAATGATGAAATAGTAGCTTGATGTAATCGATAAAGCGGCCGAAGATGCTGCCTTCTTTTACTTCATTCATGACGACTAAAGGCTGCTGTTCAATAGTTTTGCCATCAAGTTGAAAGTTGATAGTACCTACGACTTGATTTTTCGCCAGTGGTGCATGTAATTCACTATTATTCATGACATAGCTGGCTTTCAGATCTTTCAGACGACCACGGGGAATAGTTAGATAAACATCTTTATCAACACCTAATTGAACCCTATCGTTATCTCCAAACCAGACTGGTTCAGAGGCGAATTCTTTGCTTGCTTTCAGAGGAGCAACAGTTTCAAAGAAACGGAAACCCCAGGTCAGCAGTTTCTTACTTTCTGTTTCACGGCCTTTATGAGTGTGGCCTCCTAATACCGCAGAAATCAGGCGCATATCGCCTTCCGTTGCAGAAGCAACTAGGTTATAGCCCGCTGCGCTAGTGTGACCGGTTTTAATACCATCGACATTCAGGCTCTTATCCCACAATAAGCCATTACGGTTTGTCTGGCGGATATTGTTGTAGGTAAATTCTTTCTCTTTATAGATGGTGTACTCTTCAGGAACATCACGGATCAGCGCTTGACCAATCAATGCCATGTCACGGGCAGAGCTGTATTGGCCTTCTGCATCCAGGCCATGAGCGGTTTTGAAATTCGTATTCTTTAATCCAAGCGATTTCACATAACCATTCATTAAATTAACGAAAGACTCTTGGCTACCGGCAACATAATCTGCCATTGCAACACAGGCATCGTTACCGGATTGCAAGTTTATACCGCGGGATAACATAGAAACCGAGACCTGATCGCCTGGCTTGAGGAACATCAGGGAAGAGCCTTTAAATACCGGATTACCGGTTGCCCATGCGTCAGTGCCAACAGTGACCATATCATTTGGGTGGATTTTGCCTGATTTGATTGCTTGACCAATAACATAGCTGGTCATCATTTTTGTCAGACTGGCAGGATCACGGCGTGCATCTGCATTCATCTCAGCCAGCACTTTGCCTGAGTTATAGTCGATAAGGATATAAGCTTCCGCATCAATCTGAGGCACTCCTGGGATCATCGTTTTCAGGTTGACATCATTCCCATTGGCAAAGGCAGAAGCACTTATTGCCAGCGCAATACCCAAGGTGGTGCTTTTTATAAAACGAGAAGTGGTTGTATATTTCATGGTTAGTTTGACAACATCCGTGAGAAAAGATTGATATCGAGCCACATCATAGCAAATGAAAAAAATACTGACATTGCCAAATTTTGACAAGACTCAGGTTTACATTTTTTTACTCCTCTTACTGATATTTGAATCAAAGTGAGATATCAGTAAGAGAACGATTAAGGACTGACGATAAAAGAAGATTGCTGTATCTGGTCAGCCAGTTTTTGTTGTAAATCGGCAGCTTGCTGGCGATTGTTGAATGGCCCTAACTGTACACGATAAACGTTATTATATTGAGTTACGCGGCCTTGAACATTAAAGCGTTGCGCCAGTGTTTGTTGCCACTCTTTTGCTCGTTGCTCACTGCTAACAGCACCAACTTGAACTATAAAACCATTTGTTGAGGCGGCTGTTGGTGTTGTGACTATTGAAGTACTGTTTGTAACAGGCTTAGGTGGTTGCAGCTTCATTGCGGGGAGCTGTTCAGTCGCTTCCGGTTGTATCGTCAGTTTCATCGGCTGATTTGTTAAGGGCTGGCTGCTAGTCTGATCAGGGATATTCTCCATTGTTGGTGTTCCTAATGGACTGGTTGTCAGCGTTGGTCTACCCGGTAGAGCATAACTCTGTTTAACTATCTGGCTGCCAATGGTACCGGGACCGGATACAGAACCGTCCTGGGCAACCGCAATAAAATCAACCTTAACTTTGGTACTTTGAGTTAGGTTTAACCGTTCAGCGGAAGCCTTCGATAGATCGATAATTCGCCCTGGTTTATAAGGACCACGGTCATTGACTCTAACAATCATCATGCGGCCATTGCTCAAGTTGGTCACACGGACATAACTTGGAATTGGCAGGGTAGGATGGGCGGCTGTCAGAGCATAAGGATTAAAACGTTCACCAATTGCGGTCATTTTGCCGCTAGATTCTTCACCGTACCAACTAGCGTAACCTGTCTCACTAAACTGAGAGGGGGCTTGCACAATGTGATAAGTATGTCCGTTCATCTGATAATCATCATTGGCGCTAGGATGATAAGGCTCATAACGAGGTTCTGCACCCAGAACATCCTGCGTTGGTACTACGGGTAACGGGGCAGGTTTTTGTTTGTCAGGAGTAGTACAGCCAGATAGCAGGGCTGCAATCATGCCGAATATAAGCCAGTGTTGACGCATTGAAACCTCTTCTCTATAAACTTTTGGACAACAATTTTCTGTGTGTGTGAATCGACATGATAATGCCGAAACCCGCCATTAAGACGATTAACGCAGAGCCGCCATAACTGACAAATGGCAAAGGAACGCCTACTACAGGCAGGATACCACTCACCATGCCAATATTGACGAAGATATAAACAAATAGAATTAACATTAGGCCGCCAACCATAACCCGACCAAAAGTGTTCTGTGCTCTGGTTGCGATAACCAGCCCACGAGTAATTAATAACATATATAATGTTAATAATAGTAGTACGCCAATCAAACCAAGTTCTTCTGACAGTACGGCAAATATGAAATCTGTATGACGTTCTGGCAGAAATTCCAATTGAGATTGTGTTCCTAATAGCCAGCCTTTACCTGATAAACCACCGGAGCCAATCGCGATTTTTGATTGAATAATATGGTAACCCTTACCTAGTGGATCGCTTTCTGGATCAAGTAGCATCATGACGCGATCACGCTGATAGCCATGCATCAGGAAGAACCACAAGATGGGGATAAAACAGGTTAACAGTAGAGCGGCGATACCGATCAACCTCCAGCTCATGCCCGAAAGGAACAAGACAAACAGACCAGAAGCCGCGATCAGTATTGAAGTCCCTAGGTCTGGCTGAGCGGCAACCAGTAAAGTGGGCAGAAAAATGAGCATCAGAGCGATAGTCGTATTTTTCAGTGATGGGGGGCATAAATCGCGGTTCATAAAACGTGCGATCATCAGAGGTACGGCTATTTTGGCAATCTCTGAAGGTTGGAAGCGGATGATCCCTAAATCTAGCCAGCGTTGGGCACCTTTACTTATTTGGCCGAAAGCATCGACAAAAATCAGTAAAATGACACAAACAATATAGAGATGGGGCGCCCAGCTTTCATAAACTCTTGGTGGAATTTGCGCCATGATGAGCATGACAACCAGTCCAGCACCAATTTGGCCAATTTTGCGCTCCATCATACCCATATCTTGACCGCTGGCACTCCACATAACAAAAGCGCTGTATATCAGCAATGCTAAAATGCACAGGAGTAACGGTAGGTCGATATGTAATCTGGTCCAGAGAGGAACCCTTTTTTGGTTTTCTGTCATGGTGTTAATCAGTCACTTTCTGTTCCGGGAGGTGTAGGGACAGCATTCGGCAATGTTGTGTTGTTATCCCCTAATAGTACATGGTCGAGGATTTGGCGAACAAGGGTTCCCACTGCTGGACCTGCACCACCATTCTCTAAAATAATGGAAAGGGCTACTGTCGGATTTTCATAAGGAGCGAAAGCGATCATCAGCTTATGATCCCGTAAATGCTCAGCAATTTTACTGGCATTGTAGGTTTCATAACTGTAGACCTGTGCTGTTCCTGATTTGGCCGCTGCTTTGTAAGGCGTGCCGATAAAACTCTTGTGGCCGGTACCGTTTGGCAGGTTAGCAACACCGTACATACCGTTTTTTGCTAATTCCCAATATCCTGAATGGATATCACCGATCTGAATATTTTCTATTTGTTGATAAGGGATCATCTCACCTTTCAGCTTTTTGCTTAGCAGAAGATGTGGTGTTTTTACATTACCGTCGTTAATTAAGGTTGTCAGCGCTTTTACCAGTTGAATGGGGGTTGCTGTCCAATATCCCTGGCCGATACCCACAGGAATGGTATCTCCTTGATACCAAGGTTTTTTATATTTTCTTTGTTTCCATTCGCGGGTAGGCATGATACCGGTGCGCTCTTCGGCTAGGTCGATGCCAGTATGTTCGCCATAGCCAAACTTGGTCATCCATTCAGATAGACGATCAATTCCCATATCATAGGCTACTTGATAGAAGAAAGTATCCGCCGATTCTACAATGGCTCTGTGTGCATTGAGACTACCGTGCCCCCAACGTTTCCAGTCACGGTAGCGTTTTTCTGAACCCGGTAATTGCCACCAACCCGGATCAAAAATAGTGGTATTTTTATTGATAACGCCTGTACTTAGTGCTGCGACGGTAATAAAAGGTTTCACTGTCGAAGCTGGAGGATAGATTCCTTGAGTAGCACGATTAATAAGCGGCCTATCAGGATTGTTTAATAGCTCTTGGTAGCTCTTATTGGAGATACCGTTTACGAATAGGTTTGGATCATAGCTTGGGTTAGATACCAGTGCCAGAATTTCCCCATTCCGTGGATCACTGACAACGACCGCAGCGCGGCTGGTTGTGAGGAGTTTCTCAATGTAAATCTGCAATTCGAGATCGATAGTTAGGTAAATATCTTGTCCGGCCTGTGGTGGTTGTTCATGTAATTGGCGTATCACCCGGCCTCGGTTATTCACTTCGACTTCTTCATAACCCGTTTTGCCGTGTAAAACAGTTTCATAATAGCGTTCAATACCCAGTTTGCCGATATCATGGGTAGCGGCGTAATTAGGTAAAATACCTTCTTTATCCAATCGTTCTACATCTTTATCATTAATTTTAGCAACATAGCCGATGATATGTGTCAGTGCTGAACCATAAGGATAGAAGCGGCGTTGGTAGCCTTTTATTTCAAAACCAGGGAAACGATATTGGTTAACGGCAAAGCGTGCTACTTGAATATGATCAAGTGAAGTTTTCAATGGAATAGAGGTAAAGCGGCGCGAGCGTTTACGCTCTTTTTCAAAATTGGCAATATCTTCGTCAGTCAGATCGATAACATTACGTAAATCATTCAGCGTTTGCTCAAGGTGTTCTACCTTTTCAGGTATGATTTCCAACTGATAGATAGTTCGATTAAGTGCCAATGGCGTGCCGTTTCGGTCATAAATGATCCCGCGGCTTGGCGCAATTGGAACCAGTTTAATACGGTTTTCGTTTGAGCGGGTTTGATAGTCTTCGTGGCGGGTGATTTGTAAATGGTAAAGATTGGCCATCAGGATACCAGTCAGTACCAGGATGATAATAAACGCCACCAATGCGCGGCGAGCAAATAGGGCTGATTCAGCCGTATAATCACGAAAAGGGGTACGTTTATTCTTCATCCCATTGCCAGAAATTCGCTTTTATCCGTTGATAACCAAATTATTCCCGATGATAGGGATGATTGGTCGTAATACTCCATGCCCGGTACAGGCTTTCCGCAACTAAAACTCGCACCAGAGGATGGGGTAAGGTTAGCGGTGACAGTGACCAGCTTTGTTCTGCGGCAGCTTTACATGCCGGAGCGAGACCTTCGGGCCCACCTATCAACAAACTGACATCTCTACCATCCCGTTTCCAATGTTCAAGCTGTTGCGCCAATTGAGGCGTTTCCCAGCGGGAACCCGGAATGTCCAGGGTGACAATACGGCTGCCTTTGCTGACAGCGGCCAGCATTTGTTCGCCTTCTTTTTCCAGAATGCGTTTAATATCCGCATTTTTCCCCCGTTTGCCAGCCGGAATTTCTATCAGGTCAAATGGCATGTCTTTGGGAAAACGACGCAAATAATCTGTAAAGCCGGCCTGTATCCAGTCCGGCATTTTTGTACCTACAGTGATTAATTGCAGCTTCAAACTCAGCTCCAGAGCTTTTCGAGTTCGTACATGCGGCGGCTCTCTTCTTGCATGACATGTACGATAACTTCACCGAGGTCTACGACAATCCAGTCAGATACGCCTTGTCCTTCAACGCCAAGTGGGATCAGGCCGCTCGCACGACAGTCATCAACCAGATTATCTGCGACAGACATCAGATGGCGGTTGGAAGTTCCGGTGCAGACAATCATGCAATCGGTAATACTTGATTTCCCTTGGACATCAAGGGAAACAATATCCTGTGCTTTGGAGTTTTCAAGCTTATCAATAACAAACTGTTGGAGTTCTTTACCTTGCAAAAGGCTCATCCTTATTTTTTATCACAATTGATTAAATAGTGCGGAATAATAGCATGTCAGGTCACTTAAGGGTAAGTCAACTAAGCGACTAATCGAGGCAGATTCCGCTATTGGCGATATAACCCCTGTGAATCTATATACTTTTGTACTGAAAGGGGGAGTAAATCGTCACAACTTAACCCTTGCTGGTGGCGTTGACGGATGTCTGTTGCTGAGATCGACAGCAGAGGTGTATCTGCCAGATAGATATAACCGTTAGGTTTACTGCCAAGCTGGCTTGGATCGCAGATTTGATGTTTTGTAAGCCATTGTTGCATTTCAGTTGTGGAAAACTGAGTTTGATAACCAGGACGAGCACAAACTAGCAAATGGCAGAAACTCAGTAGTTCTGACCAACGATGCCAAGTATGCAGTGATAACAAAGCATCCTGGCCGATTATAAATGCTAGTGGTTGTTTGTTACCAAGTTCCTGACGGAATGACTCTAGCGTATCAATTGTGTAAGAGGGGATAGTGCGCTCCAGTTCACGCTTATCGACGGTAAACAGTGGGCTATCCTGTATTGCCAGTTGTACCATTTCAAGCCGCTGTTGTGCAGTGGCTTCCGGTTGTGGGCGGTGTGGGGGGACGTGATTTGGTAGTAAAATCACTTGATTCAGGCCAGTTTGATATGCCAGGGTTTCAACTGGTTGTAAGTGCCCGTAATGGATGGGATCGAATGTTCCACCAAATAATGCTTTAATAACGGGTTGTTTCGGGCAAGTAGAATCAATGGTATGAGGCATTAAAAAAGCTCTCAGGTAAGGTTTTTCCACATAACAGCATGGAAAGAGTTTCTAAATCTGACCAAATAGACTGGCCGTAATCCTGTTTGATCTGGCGTTCCATCTGTACAAGTAAATGAATTGCTCGCTGCAAATCATGTTGAGTGAGACGTTGCAGTGCGCTTGTCAGTAATGGACGGCGGTTTTGCCATACCCGATGCTGATCTAACAGTGTTTTCATCGGGGTTGTGGTACTTTGACGTTTCAGAGTGAGCAGCAGCAGTAATTCACGCTGTACGGTACGTAATAGAATAACAGCTTCGCAATCTTCCTGTTTTAACTGTTTCAGAATATGCCAGGCTCGTTTTGCTTTACCTGATAATAGCGAGTCTACCCAGTGATAAGGTGTAAAATGAGCCGCGTCATTCACCGCATTTTCGACACGATGTAAGGTTAGTTTACCGTCTGGGTATAGCAGGGAAAGTCGCTCAAGTGCCTGAGCTAACGCCAGTAAATTTCCTTCATAACAATAACACAGGAGTTGATTGGCTTGTTCTTCCAGTGCCAATTTCATGGCTTTGGCCCGGTGTGCAACCCATTGCGGCAGACGGTTCTGTTCGGGGGGCTGACAACTGACATAAACACCATTTTTTCCTAGTATTTTGAACCAGTTACTGTTCTCCTGAGCCTTGGTCAATTTCAAACCGCGTAGTATTAGCAGTATATCTGGGTGAAGTAGTCCTGCCAGTTTCACCAGTTGTTCGGCTATGGTTGTGTTAGGGCCATTTTCCGGCAGTAGTAAAGTGAGTGTTTGACGGCTAGCAAACAGACTTAGTGACTGACAAACACTGAATATCTCATCCCACTCGGTGTGATTATCCAGTGTATAGGTGAAGTGTTCAGTGAAGGCGTGTTTTTCAGCAGCCTTGCGGATATGATCCTGGCTTTCCTGTAATAGTAGGGGTTCATTACCCCATATTAGATAACAGTTTCGCAGCCCCTCATTGAGCTGCGAAATCAGTTGTTCGGGATAGAGTTTGATCATTGTGCTTGCGCAGCTTGCTGTCCCACCTGTTTTTCTCTGGCTTTCTGCTTTTCTGCGTTGTGAACGGTCAATAACTGGCGAACTAACCGGCGAGCAGCTTGTTCGCGCATTTCCTGATTGATTATCTCGTTTTCAGCATCTTTCGCCAGGGCCTCTAATGGGTTGTCGAAAAAAGAGCGGTCAACCCTGGATCGCAGCGGGTATACGCTACCGTCTGGCATAATAACCTGAGCATCGACATTCAGTGTCAATTGACGTTCAGCCGCCTTACCATCTTGGAAAATAGAGACAGTATCTTTATTTTCAGAAGAGTTAATTAACTTCAAAACAGGAACATCAGCGCTACCATCCTCAAGGATAGTGACATTATTCAGACGAAGCTGTTGGCGAACGGAACGGGCCAGTGGCCCATATGGGTCACTGCTTGTTAATTGCAGCTTTTTGAGTTCAGGTGGCACCTGGGTGGTACCGCGCAGATGAAAACCGCAGCCAGCGGTGACCAGCACCGCTAACCCCAGCAACAACGCTAAAATACGATGTCGCACATTGCCTCCTTTATCAGCCGACGACCAGATTCAGCAGTTTGCCTGGTACATAAATGACTTTGCGAATAGTGACGCCTTCAAGATATTTCGTCACACCATACTCTTTTGCTGCCATATCATGAACATATTCTTTAGTCGCCTCAGCTGGCACAGTAATACGACCACGCACTTTACCGTTAACTTGAATGACGACTAACTTGGTATCGTCAACCATTGCTTGTTCATCAGCTTGTGGCCAATCAGCCGTATCAATATCACCTTCACCTCCCAGAGCTTGCCACATAATAAAGCAAGCATGGGGAGTTATTGGTGACAACATACGGACAACTGCCAGCAGAGCCTCTTGCATCAGAGCGCGATCCTGTTCAGTTTCCTGTGGTGCGCGGGCCAGTTTATTCATCAATTCCATTACGGCAGCGATAGCAGTATTGAATGCCTGGCGGCGACCGACATCATCTGTGACTTTAGCAATGGTTTTGTGCAGATCTCGGAATAGATCTTTTTGTTCCATTGTCAGGTTTGTGATGTCTAGCGGTTGAGTTGCCCCTTTGCTGCTATGTTCATAAACTAGGCGCCATACACGTTTCAGGAAGCGATTTGCCCCTTCAACACTGGATTCTTGCCATTCTAGCGTCAGCTCTGGTGGAGCCGCGAACATCATAAACAGGCGAACGGTATCAGCCCCATATTTTTCTACCATCAATTGTGGGTCAATACCGTTGTTTTTGGATTTAGACATTTTGCTCATGCCGGTATAAACCAGTTCATGGCCTTCTTTATCCGTCGCTTTAATGATTCGGGTTTTATCATCACGCTCAACAATAGTATCAGCTGGGGAAACCCAGATTTTTTCACCATCTTTGCCGATGTAATAAAAAGCATCGGCTAGAACCATGCCTTGACATAACAGGCGCTTAGCAGGTTCATTGGAATTGACCAGGCCAGCATCACGCATCAGTTTATGGAAGAAACGGAAATACATCAGATGCATGATAGCATGTTCGATACCACCGATGTATTGGTCAACTGGCAGCCAATAGTTAGCTGCTGCTGGATTGAGCAGGCCCTTGTCATAATCTGGACAGCTGTAGCGAGCGTAGTACCAGGAAGACTCCATAAAAGTATCGAAGGTATCTGTTTCACGTAGTGCTGGTTGGCCGTTAATAGTGGTTTTCGCCCACTCAGGATCAGCTTTAATTGGGCTGGTGATGCCGTCCATTTTGACATCTTCTGGCAGAATAACTGGCAGTTGAGCTGCTGGAACCGGAACAACTGTGCCATCTTCCAGCGTTGCCATTGGAATAGGAGCGCCCCAATAACGTTGACGAGAAACTCCCCAGTCACGCAGACGATAGTTGACTTTACGCTTACCTACGCCCATTTCCACCAGTTTATCAGCAATAGCATTGAAACCATCTTCGTGATTCAGACCGCTAAATTCACCGGAATTAAACAGGATATTCTTATCTGTTACAGGCGCTTCATGGACGTTTGGTTCATTGCCTTCGCTATCCAGAATAACGGCTTTTATTGGCAGGTTATATTTTGTCGCAAATTCCCAGTCGCGTTGATCGTGACCAGGCACTGCCATGACAGCACCGGTGCCGTATTCCATCAGGACGAAGTTTGCAACCCAGATTGCCACTTTTTCTTTGGTCAATGGATGAATAGCAAACATACCGGTTGCCATGCCTTTCTTCTCCATTGTTGCCATATCTGCTTCTGCAACTTTGGTATTACGGCACTCATCAATGAAAGCAACCAGTTCGGGGTTATTTTCTGCTGCTTGTTTTGCCAGAGGATGACCTGCGGCAACCGCAACATAAGTGGCACCCAGGAACGTATCAGGACGAGTGGTATAAACGGTCAGCTTCTCCTGACTATCAGCCACATCAAAAGTGATTTCTACCCCTTCAGAACGACCAATCCAGTTGCGCTGCATGGTTTTGACTTGTTCAGGCCACTCTTCCAGCGTATCCAGATCATTTAACAACTCTTCGGCATAATCAGTGATCTTGATAAACCATTGCGGAATTTCTTTACGTTCAACTTTGCTATCACAACGCCAGCAGCAGCCATCGACCACTTGTTCATTAGCCAGAACAGTCAGATCGTGGGGACACCAGTTAACTGCGGAGGTTTTTTTATAAACCAAGCCCTTTTCATACAATTTGGTGAAGAACCACTGTTCCCAACGGTAATATTCCGGGGTACAGGTTGTGACTTCACGATCCCAGTCGTAACCGAAGCCCAGTGTTTTCAATTGACCTTTCATATATTCAATGTTGGCGTAGGTCCACGGAGCAGGTGCGGTATTGTTTTTGACCGCAGCACCTTCCGCAGGCAGGCCAAACGCATCCCAACCGATAGGTTGCAGGACGTTTTTACCAAGCATACGTTGATAGCGGGAGATAACATCGCCAATAGTGTAGTTACGTACATGGCCCATGTGTAGTCGACCAGAAGGGTAAGGTAGCATGGACAGGCAGTAATATTTTTCTTTGCTGTTGTCTTCTGTCACTTTGAAAGTTTGCTTCTCTTGCCAGTGAAGCTGAACTTGCGGCTCTATATCTTCTGGACGGTATTGTTCTTGCATGGCACCGATGATCCTATGGTGAGTAAAAAGCTACGTTTGTAGCAATCATTTAGTTGGTAAAATATGAGGTCGGCATAGCATATCTGATTTGATATATAAGAAACAGAGGTTATGAGGGAAAATCCGATGGCGACGGGAGCCACCACCGGGGATGAAATGAGGTTAGTGAAGAATTTTAGCTAGAAATTCTTTGGCGCGATCTGATTTTGGATTCGCAAAGAAATCTTCTTTTTTGCTATCTTCAACAATTCTGCCTTCATCCATAAAGATAACTCGGTTGGCTACTTTACGAGCGAAGCCCATTTCGTGAGTAACAACCATCATGGTCATCCCTTCATTTGCCAGTTTAACCATGACATCGAGCACTTCATTGATCATTTCAGGATCGAGTGCGGAGGTAGGTTCGTCAAATAGCATAGCAATTGGGTCCATACAAAGAGCACGGGCGATTGCTACACGTTGTTGTTGACCACCGGAAAGTTGAGACGGGAATTTATCCGCTTGGCTGGCAAGCCCAACGCGTTCAAGTAATTTCAACCCCTTTTCTTCCGCCGCTTTTTTATTGCGATTAAGCACTTTAATCTGCGCTAGAGTTAAATTCTCAATGATGGATAAATGGGGGAAAAGCTCAAAATGTTGGAACACCATGCCGACTTTAGAGCGTAGTTGTGCCAGATTGGTGTTTTTATCATTAACTTTAATGTCATTAACCAGAATTTCACCCTGTTGGATGGATTCCAGGCCATTGACCGTTTTTATCAGGGTGGATTTGCCTGAGCCAGATGGGCCACAGACCACAACGACTTCACCTTTTTTAACTTCAGTTGAGCAGTCGGAGAGAACCTGAAATTGGTCATACCACTTGGATACATTTTTCAGGGAGATCATCAAACAGTCCTTTTCTTCAAATAGTTAACCAGCATAGATGCGGCAATACTAATAATAAAATAAACCAAACCAGCAAATAGGATCATTTCGACCTGAGTGCCATCACGCTCACCGATATTTGCCGCAGTACGGAAAAAGTCCGCTAGACTGAGCACATACACCAATGAGGTGTCTTGAAACAGTACGATACCCTGAGTCAGTAACAGCGGGGTCATCGCACGGAATGCCTGAGGCAGGATAACCAGCCTCATACTTTGCATTGGTGTCATACCCAATGCCAGTGCTGCCGAAGATTGCCCGCGGGAGATACTCTGAATTCCCGCCCGGATAATTTCTGAATAATAAGCAGCTTCGAAAAAGGCAAACGCTACCATAGCTGAAATTAAACGAATATCAGTCTTTGGAGAAATCCCCAGAACGTTTTGCACCAGGCTAGGCACAATCAAATAGAACCATAACAGTACCATAACCAATGGTACAGAACGGAACAGATTGACATATAAAGTGGCAAACCAGCTCAATATTTTTACCGAAGAGAGGCGCATAACAGCCAGTACAGTTCCCCAGAGAATACCGACAACAACAGCAATAATCGTGATTTTTGCGGTAATGACTAAGCCTTGTAGCAGAAATGGGATACTGGGGATAATCGAACTCCAGTCAAACTCGTACATTTATTGACCTCCAATATTACCCGGTAAACGCACTTTTTTCTCAAGCAAGTGCATGGCAAGCATAATCACCAGATTGATTCCGATATAAGCTAGTGTAATCGCCGTAAATGTTTCATAAGCATGTGCTGAGTAATCAAGTAACTTACCTGCTTGTGCTGCCATATCTACCAGACCAATAGTGGAGGCAATGGCGGAGTTTTTCACCAGATTCATTATTTCTGATGTCATGGGTGGAATAATCACTCGATAGGCATTGGGTAATAGGACATAGCGATAGGTTTGTGGCAGAGTTAGCCCCATTGCCAGCCCTGCCGCTTTTTGACCGCGTGGTAGTGATTGTATGGCGGCACGAACCTGCTCACACATCCGAGCAGCAGTGAAAAGACCTAAACAGACAGTGGATGAGATAAAAAATTGGATATTAGGGTCCAGTTCAGTTTTAAACCACAGACTGATTTTTTCTGGTAGTAGTTCAGGTACAACCAGATACCAGATAAAAAATTGAACTATCAATGGTACGTTACGAAAGAGCTCAACATAACAGGTACCTATTCCAGATAATATTTTATTGGGAACAGTGCGTAAGATGCCGAACAGTGAGCCGACAATGAAAGCGATAATCCAGGCGCAGATAGACAAGGCAATCGTCACCTGAAATCCAGCTATCAACCAGCCTAGATAAGTCGTATTGCCGAAAGGGGCAGCTTGCAAAAAGATGCCCCAATTCCAATCGATTGACATAATAATACTCCCTGTTAGGGTGTAGCTTGATCCCCTGAAAACGATTGATTGGCTGAGAAAAAAAAGCGAGGTAGGGAACGGCCACCTCGCACCCTGTGATGCCAATCAAATAGTCATTTTTCTAATTATATTTCTAGTCAAGTGCCTTATCATTTGGCGATTTAAATAGTGCTTTCATTTCATCAGACAAAGAGAAATTCAAGTTCAAGTTCTTGGGTGGAATGGGGTGTTTGAACCAGCGCTCAAATGATTTCTCTGCCTCTCCGGAGGTTTGCGCTTGAACAATGGTCTCATCGATCAGCTTCTTGAATTGAAGATCGTCTTTGCGTGATATGCAACCATAGGCTTCTCTAGATTGAGGTGTACCAACAATTTCCCATTGATCAGGTTTTTTCGCTTTAGCGCGTTCACCTGCTAGTAGTGCATCATCTACCATAAAGGCGATTGCACGGCCAGATTCCAGAGTACGGAATGAGTCACCATGATCTTTTGCACTGATGATGCGCATTTTCATGTTTTTCTCATCGTTGAGTTTATTCAGCAATATTTCAGAAGTCGTACCTGCTGAGACAACGACATTTTTACCTGCCAAATCTGGGAAATCTTTTATACCGGAACCTTTTTTAGTCAGCAAACGCGTCGTAATAATAAAGATGCTGTTAGAGAAAGTGACTTGTTTCTGACGTTCAAGGTTATTGGAAGTGGAACCGCATTCGAAATCATAAGTTCCATTTTGTAGCAATGGGATGCGATTTTGCGAAGTCACGGGTATCAATTTTACTTGCAGATTTGGCATGTCCAGTTTTTTCTTCACTGCTTCAACAATCAGATTAGAATAATCCTGAGAGTAGCCGACGACTTTTTGATGGTTATCGTAGTAAGCAAAAGGTACGGAGGATTCACGATGTCCCACAATGATCACACCATCATCTTTAACCTTTTTCAGTGTTCCCGTTAATTCTTCGGCTTGAGCAGCCCCCGCGATGCCAAGTAACATCATGGTTAATACTAGGTTACGCATACGCATATATAACTCCTTTAATGTGGCTATCGTTTGCGATGTTGTGTTTGCAAAAGACTCTCTGGGATTTGTTTTTTATCGAGGATCATTTGCTGTTATATGTACATATAGTGTTAAAAAATAGTACAAAAGGGTTAGATAATGAAAATGAATTGTTTCTATTTCGGGAGCTGTCTCGCACTATAAATGAACAATGTTGTTTATCTTGCACAATAAAGATACGTGATTATCATTTTTTTGGTGCATGTTCCCATTTTTTATTAGTGAAACAGCTATTTTCCTTTTCATTCATAGATATAGCAGCAATTAGCGTGCCAAAATAATAAAGAAGGGTAAAATTAATACCAATAAGTTGTTTAAGTAGGTTATTTGTATAACATAGAGTGATATCAGTTATTGAGAGTTGGCATAGTTGATTATTAACCATGCCAAATTATTTTAGGATGGGTCAACGATTGAATTGGGCAAGGTATATTTCATACTAATCGCCAGACGATTCCATAGGTTGATAAGGCCGATTAATAATGTTAAATCGACAATCTCAAGGGAGCATTTTTGCTCCCTTTTGGCTATATGGATATTTGGATTAAGATTTACGGCGGTTATACGTTAAGGCAAACAGGGCAAACAATACGGTAATTATCCATACCGGCCAGTTACCCCAGCGTGCATAGGGTGTTATCCCGGTTGCAGGTGTCACTTTAGCTACCAAAACATTACGGGTAAATTGTGGAAGTGCTGCTTGCACTTTTCCGTCCGGGCGGATAACGGCTGTAATGCCGTTATTGGTACCACGTAGTAACGGGCGTCCTAATTCAAGGGAACGCATGCGCGCCATTTGGAAATGCTGCCAAGGGCCGATTGAACCACCAAACCAAGCATCATTGGAAACAGTGAGTAAGAATTCGGTATCCGGCTTGAAATTCGCACGAACTTGTTCACCCAGTGTGATTTCATAACAAATAGCAGCCGTCAGGTTATATCCTGCAACAGAAAGCTGCGGTTGAATGTAGTTGCCACGGCTGAATGAAGACATGGGTAAGTTGAAGAATGGCGCCAGAGGCCGGAGTAGGGATTCCAGCGGGACAAATTCACCGAATGGTACCAGATGATATTTATCGTAGCGAATAGCTGCTGGATATTGATAAGGTCTTTTATCGCCGAGGACAATCACGCTATTATAGATTTTATCACTGTCGCCAACGGCTCTTTCATCGACAATACCGGTAATAAGGCTGGTATGTTGATTACGTAATAGCTCATCCAATTTTGTTAGAAAGTGGCGTTGATAACTTTCCAATGAAGGAATAGCGGATTCCGGCCAGATGATTATCGGTATTTTACCGATGTATGGCAGGCTGTTGCCCATGTAAATGTCTATAGTTTCGCTGAGCATTTTAGGGTCCCATTTCAGGGACTGTGGAATATTTCCTTGAACTAGCGCTACATCAACGGTTTTTTCAGGTTGTAGGCTGTACCATTGATAATGACGCATAGGCAATGGTAACAGTAGAATGACGATAGCGATAATACCCGCGACAATTTTCCGGTGTACCACAGCCAGAACGAATAACCCACTGATAGCCATTAGCAGGAAAGTGATTGCTTCAACACCGAAAATTGGCGCGATAGCCTTCATCGGACCATCTAATTGACTGTAACCGAATTGTAGCCAGGGGAAACCGGTTAGAATCCAGCCTCGCAGGAATTCTGTGAGTTGCCATAATACAGGTGCTGCTACAGCCAGCCTCAACCCGTTCGTTTTTGCGAAGAAACGATTGAGTAAGCCAGCGAATAAAGCAGGATAGAGCGAGAGATAGGCGGCAAGTAATATGACCAGCAGAATATTGACTGCTGTTGGCATGCCACCGAAATTAGCAATACTGACATACACCCAGTTTGTACCACTGCCGAACAGACCGAACCCCCAACAAAAAGCAATAAATGCCGCTTGTCGGGGTGTTCTGTTTAAAGTCAGAAGTTGTAGTCCAAACAGGGAGATAATCGCGGCGGGCCAGAAGTCAAAAGGCGAAAAAGCCAGTGTTCCACTGGCTCCAAAAAACAGTGCCAGTAAGGCGCGCAGCCGCTGGCAATTTAATAATGAAGCTTTGTTCATTCAGATTTTATTCTTCTTCAAGATTAGGTATTGGCGCATCGTCCGGTATCGTAACATAAACCTGAATAATCCTTCGGCTGTCGGCCATAGCAACTTTAAAGAGATAGCCGTTGATATCAACGGACTCTCCTCTGGCGGGTAAATGACCGAATGCCTGCATAACCAGACCGCCAATAGTATCCACTTCTTCATCACTGAATTGGGTGCTAAAGGCTTCATTAAAGTCTTCAATCTGAGTCAGCGCTCGTACCGTATAGGTATGACGGCTCAAAGCACGAATATCGACATCTTCTTCTTCATCGTATTCGTCTTCAATTTCACCGACGATCAGTTCAAGAATATCTTCGATAGTGACTAGGCCCGATACACCACCAAACTCATCAATGACGATTGCCATATGATAACGTTGAGAACGGAATTCTTTCAGCATGCGGTCAACCCGTTTACTTTCAGGTACAACGACAGCCTGACGCAGAACCTTATCTATGCTGAATGGTGGGGCATCGGTGCGCATAAATGGCAATAGATCTTTTGCCATTAAAATCCCTTCAATATGATCTTTATCTTCACTGATCACAGGGAAACGAGAATGAGCCGAATCGATAATTACATCCAGACATTCGTCCAGGGTTTGATTACGTTTTAAGGTAACGATTTGAGAACGGGGGATCATGATATCCCGGACACGCTGATCGGAAATATCCATTACCCCTTCGAGCATATCGCGGGTATCAGGATCAATCAGATCGTTTTGTTCAGAGTCACGGATCAATTCCACCAGTTCATCACGGCTTTTTGGCTCACCATGGAAAAGCTGGTTAAGAAGAAGAGTGAAAAACCCTTTCTTAGGGCCAGGGTTGTCGTTATTTGAAGGATGGTCGTCGCTCATGGAGTTTTAATGAAAATTTCCCATTAAATAAGTTATTGTTGGTATTTTTTAGCATAAAAATGGTACGAATGGTTACTCTTTTTCTGCAAGATAGGGGTCAGTATAACCTAACTTTTGCATAATTTCTGTTTCCAAAGATTCCATTTCTTCAGCTTCATCATCTTCGATATGGTCATAACCCAGCAGATGTAGACAGCCGTGGACAACCATATGCGCCCAATGTTCTTCTATTGTTTTTTGTTGCTCCTCCGCTTCTTTTTCAACGACTTGACGACAAATAATTAAATCGCCAAGCAGGGGTAAATCAACCTCTGGTGGTGCCTCAAATGGGAAAGATAACACATTTGTTGGCTTATCTTTACCACGGTAGGTCAGATTTAAATCGTGGCTTTCTGCCTTATCAACAATGCGGATAGTGACTTCGCTTTCAGATTGAAATTGAGGTAAAACCCCGTCCAGCCACCGCTGGAACAGGGTTTCTTCAGGAAGACCTTGTGAATGCTCACAGGCAATTTGTAAATCAAGTATTACTGAACTCATTGTGCTTCCTGCTTGCGTTGTTCACTGAGTGCCTGTTTGCGTTTTTGCTCGGTTGCTTCCCACTCTTCATAGGCAATGACAACTTTGGCAACCACCGGATGGCGGACAACATCATCACTGTGGAAAAAGTTGAAACTCAGCTCGCCGACGCCTGATAGAACTTCAATGGCATGGCGTAGGCCGGATTTTTGCCCACGAGGCAGGTCAATCTGCGTAACGTCACCGGTAACAACCGCTTTGGAGTTGAAGCCGATACGGGTCAGGAACATCTTCATCTGTTCGATGGTTGTATTCTGGCTCTCATCCAGAATAATAAAAGCGTCGTTCAGGGTTCGTCCTCGCATATAAGCTAATGGAGCAACTTCAATAACGTTACGTTCGATCAGCTTCTCAACTTTTTCAAAGCCGAGCATTTCAAACAAAGCGTCGTAGAGTGGGCGCAAGTACGGATCCACTTTTTGGCTCAGGTCACCCGGTAGGAAACCCAATTTTTCGCCTGCTTCGACGGCCGGACGGGTTAGCAGGATACGGCGAATCTCTTGTCGTTCCAGTGCATCAACCGCAGCTGCAACGGCCAGGTAAGTTTTTCCTGTGCCTGCGGGGCCAATCCCGAACGTAATATCGTGGCTAAGAATATTGGCAATATACTGTGCCTGATTGGGCGTACGTGGTTTCACCATGCCGCGTTTGGTGCGAATATTAACGGATTTACCGTATTCGGGTATGCTCTCGGCAGTTTGCTCCAGAACCCGGCTCTCGGTAATTGCCAGATGAATCTGTTCTGGCTTGATATCTGGGATCACACCACGGACAGGGGAAGTTTCCGCATATAAATGCCGTAGGATATTGGTGGCTGCGCTAACGTACAGCGGTTTGCCCATCAGTTTAAAACGGTTATCACGACGGTTAATTTCAATACCTAGCCGACGTTCAAGCTGTTTCAAATTGTCGTCAAACGGACCACACAGGCTCATTAGGCGCTGATTGTCGGCGGGTTCGAGGAAAATTTCCTGAGTTGCTATTTGTGAATGAATTTGTTGAATCACTGATTATCTCTATATTTATGGCTGATAAGTGCCGACCCCGATTTCATCTTCTTTACGGGTACGGGCTATAACGGACTCAGGTGATTCGTGTGTACGAAGATCCATTTGATCTTCGGTACGGATAACTTTACCGCGTAGTGAGTTGGCGTAGACATCAACAATTTCAACATCAACGAATTTGCCAATCATATCAGGCTGGCCTTCAAAGTTGACAACCCGATTGTTTTCGGTACGGCCAGAAAGTTCCATCACATTCTTACGGGAAGTTCCTTCAACCAGAATACGTTGTACACTGCCCAACATAGCACGGCTGTAGCTCATAGCTTGTTGGTTGATACGTTGTTGTAACAGGTAAAGTCGCTGTTTCTTCTCTTCTTCGCTGACGTCATCAGGCAGATCGGCTGCCGGCGTTCCCGGACGAGCAGAATAGATGAAGCTGTAGCTCATATCGAAATTGACATCAGCGATCAGTTTCATGGTTTTCTCGAAGTCATCTTGGGTTTCACCTGGGAATCCGATAATGAAGTCAGAGCTTATCAAGATATCAGGACGTGCTTTACGCAGTTTGCGGATAATGCTTTTATACTCAAGGGCTGTGTGGGCACGTTTCATCAACGTTAGAATACGGTCCGAGCCACTTTGCACCGGTAGATGTAGGAAGCTAACCAATTCCGGTGTATCTTCGTAAACAGCGATAATATCGTCTGTAAACTCAATTGGGTGGCTAGTCGTAAAGCGAATACGGTCAATACCATCTATAGCCGCTACCAAACGAATTAACTCAGCGAAAGAGCAGATATCACCATCATAAGTGGCACCACGATAAGCATTCACGTTTTGACCGAGAAGGTTGACTTCACGTACGCCTTGAGCGGCAAGTTGAGCGATTTCAAACAGAATATCATCACATGGGCGGCTAACTTCTTCTCCGCGAGTATAAGGTACGACACAGAAAGTACAGTATTTGTTGCAGCCTTCCATAATAGAAACGAATGCAGACGGACCTTCAGCACGCGGCT
The DNA here is from genome assembly GCF_963878365.1 of Photorhabdus sp. HUG-39. Lineage (NCBI taxonomy): Bacteria > Pseudomonadati > Pseudomonadota > Gammaproteobacteria > Enterobacterales > Morganellaceae > Photorhabdus > Photorhabdus sp. HUG-39. Next base: position 199,109 of record NZ_CAWNWY010000002.1, read on the forward strand.
CAGGTAGACGGTCAAATTTCTCGATTTCCGGGAAGCTGATATCAACAACCGGGCTGCGGGTGCCTTTCACCTGGTTGATCATTTCAGGTAAACGGTGCAATGTTTGCGGCCCGAAAATGATATCCACACATTGAGCGCGCTGACGGATGAAATCTCCTTCCTGAGAGGCTACACAGCCACCGACTCCAATGATGATATCAGGATTAGTATCTTTTAGGTTTTTCCAGCGGCCTAATTGATGGAAAACCTTTTCCTGTGCTTTTTCGCGGATTGAACAGGTATTCAATAGCAAAATGTCTGCTTCTTCGGCGACATCGGTTAACTGATAACCGTGAGTACTTTCCAGCAGGTCGGCCATTTTAGATGAATCATATTCATTCATCTGACAGCCCCAAGTTTTAATATACAGTTTTTTTATCGTCGACATTTTCTTGTGCATCCGAGCTTTCTACCGCGCTGAAAAGTGTTATTACACGGCAAAAGCAATTGTGTATTAGGCATAAAGTTGTCGGATATTGTAGTCATTTGCAGGAGCAGTGACCAGACTGTTAAACAGGATATTCTCTACCGGAGAATTAAAAATTCGGTACACTGTACTAATCAATGGGTTAATAGCATGGCTGATATGAATAATTCACAACAGATTTTTGATGTAGTGGTGGTCGGTGCTGGCATGATCGGCGCTGCAACAGCATTGGGGTTGGCACAGGAAGGTTGGAAAGTCGCTTTATTGGATCATCAACCACCACAATCTTATGATACACAGAGTCAGCCAGATGTACGCGTATCAGCAATCAGTTGTGCTTCTGTCGATTTGTTCAAACAACTTGGCGCATGGGATGCGGTATTACAGATGCGCAGTGCGCCGTATCGTAGATTAGAGACCTGGGAACAGAATGATTCTAATTTGGTGTTTGATGCACAAAGTTTAGGGCTGCCTGAGTTGGGCTATATGGTTGAAAACCGTATCTTGCAACTGGCTCTGTGGCAGCAGTTTGAAAAATATCCCAATTTGACTTTGCTATGCCCGGCAGTATTGCAATCAATGCAGTGGCAGAAAGTAGGGTGGTTAGTGACTCTGGTTGATGGAATGAAAATGGCTGCACGTTTGATTGTTGGGGCTGATGGTGCTCGTTCTCAGGTTCGGCAAATGGCAGGAATTGGCAGTCGTGGTTGGCAGTACAGACAGTCTTGTATGTTGATCACGGTAAAAACAGAACAGCCACAGCAGGATATGACTTGGCAGCAGTTTTTTCCTTCTGGCCCGAGAGCGTTTCTTCCACTGTTTGATCAATGGGCTTCGCTGGTGTGGTATGACAAACCGGCACGTATACGACAATTACAGACAATGTCAATGGCTCAACTTGAACAGGAGATTTTCCAGGCATTTCCTGTACGGTTAGGTAAAGTGACTCCCGTTGCCGCTGGTTCATTTCCTTTGACTCGTCATCATGCTAACCGTTATGTGCGTGAAGGATTAGTATTGTTGGGGGATGCAGCTCATACCATTAATCCACTGGCCGGGCAAGGAGTAAATCTTGGTTATCGGGATGTGAATACTCTGCTTGATGTTTTGGTGAAAGCGAGAGAATTAACAGAACAGTGGGATTCATTGGAAGTATTGAAGCGTTATCAGCGCCGTAGAATGCCGGATAACCTAATGATGCAAGCTGGAATGGATCTATTTTACACCGTGTTCAGTAATGAATTACCAGGGCTGAAAGTTGCTCGTAATCTGGCGCTGATGGCAGCTCAACGGGCTAGCGTAATAAAAAAAGCGGTGCTTAAGTATGCGTTGGGATTGTAGCGTATATACCCGTCATCTTTCAAGTTGCCTCTTTGTTGGCTGCACTCGCTCACCCCGGTCACATAGTTACCTATGCTCCCGGGGATTCACTCCCTTGCCGTCGCGATCCATCTTGAAATCCATAGGGTATAGAACTGGTAGTGAAGATTACAAGCACGTCGTAAGTTTATATTATGGCGTGGACGGTTTGCTTTTTTATATGCAGCAATTAACAAGCAAGCAAGAAAAGATAGGGGGCTGGAAAGCAAAAAAACCACCTCTTGGCGGCCTTCTACATCAAAATATATTCTACCTGTATATTCTTTTTCTATTCTTTCTGTATATTTTTTCAACACGTCGCTTCATGTAACACATTGATAAATATGGCTGGGGTACCAGGATTCGAACCTGGGAATGCCGGAATCAGAATCCGGTGCCTTACCGCTTGGCGATACCCCAATAAATGGTGGCTACGACGGGAATCGAACCTGTGACCCCAGCATTATGAGTGCTGTGCTCTAACCAGCTGAGCTACGTAGCCTTTTTTGATGTGAGAAAATTTATTAAAAAACACCAGTGAACGACATCCAGTCAATGGCTGGGGTACCAGGATTCGAACCTGGGTATGCCAGGATCAAAACCTGGTGCCTTACCGCTTGGCGATACCCCAACTGAAAGTGGTCACTGTGCAACATGTTGTCAGAATTGTGCTATCAGAATTATGGCTGGGGTACCAGGATTCGAACCTGGGTATGCCAGGATCAAAACCTGGTGCCTTACCGCTTGGCGATACCCCATCTGAGTAACGACAACTCGATGAATGAATGGTGCGGGAGGCGAGACTTGAACTCGCACACCTTGCGGCGCCAGAACCTAAATCTGGTGCGTCTACCAATTTCGCCACTCCCGCAAAAGATGGTGGCTACGACGGGAATCGAACCTGTGACCCCAGCATTATGAGTGCTGTGCTCTAACCAGCTGAGCTACGTAGCCATCTTTTTTGCATTACCTTCATCGGCGTTGCGGGGCGCATTATGCGTATATCAGCTAAATGCGTCAACTGCTTTTTTCTCGAAATCTGTTTAAAGTCGCTTGTTTGTTTGGCATATAAGCATTTTGATGGCAAAATCAACAAAAAATAACATTACCCTTCGAGTAAGTGTTGTAACAGAACGCCATTAAGCATAGCACGTTTAGTCAGAGCGAAGGCGCCAATAGCAGAACAGTGGACTAATTCAGAAATAACGATCGGCAGATCTTGACGAAATTCTTTCAGGACCTGAGAGTTGATACAACTTTGAATAGCGGGTAAGAGTACTTTCTGAGCTTCAGTAATTTCTCCCGCCAGAACAACTTTCTGTGGATTAAATAAATTAATCGCGATAGAGATAGTTTTGCCGAGGTAATGGCCGACACTTTTTATTACTTCAGATGCTAATGGATCATTTTGATTAGCGGCTTGGCAGATAGCTCTGATATTGCAGTTATTCAATGTTAGCTGGCTTGGAAAACCTTGCTTTAATTGATGTTGAACTCGCGCTTCTATCGCTGAGTTAGCGGCGATAGTTTCCAGGCAGCCAAAATTGCCACAGTGACAGCGTTCACCGAGTGGATCAATTTGAATATGACCAATTTCACCTAAGTTTCCTCTATTATTGAGAAGTATCTGGCTATTGATAATCACCCCGGCACCGGTACCCCGATGGATACGTACCAGTATTGAGTCTTCACAATCACGGGTGGCGCCGAAATAGTGTTCAGCCAATGCCAAGCTGCGGATATCATGACCAACAAAACAGCTAATGTTGAAATGTTTTTTCAGGTTATCGACCAGAGTCCAGTTGGTTACTTTGATATGAGGCATATAACGGACGATGCCGGTATCTGGGTCAACTAATCCGGGCAGGATAACTGAAATGGCGATCAGTTCGCAGATTCTGTGTTGATTTTGCTGGATAAAATTTTCTATTGCGTTGATGAGCTGGTTTTCAACTTTTTGCTGAGTCGCTTCAGGCAGTGGATAATGTTCTTCAACCAATGCCTTGCCACTCATATCATAAAGAGCAAGAGTAGCATCATGGCGGCCAAGGCGGACACCAACAGTATGGAAGTGGCGATTTTCTGTAACGATGGAAATGGCGCGGCGGCCTCCGGTAGAGGCTTGTTGATCGACTTCTTTAATCAAGCCGCGTTCAAGTAACTGACGAGTAATTTTAGTCACACTAGCTGGCGCAAGTTGACTTTGTTCAGCAATTTGAATGCGAGAGATTGGCCCTTGTTGATCAATCAGCCGATATACCACGGCTCCGTTAAGTTGCTTTACAAGGTCAATATTACCAATTTGTTTTTGTGTGTTGTTATAACTCATCAGCTATTTAGTCCGTCAAAGTTCAGTTTCTTTTCCGTTAACGATGGTCTTGCGAATTTCAAAGTCGTGACTGAAAACAATGAGGTTAGCGATTTTCCCGGTTTCAACAGTGCCAAGATATTTATCAACACCAATTGCGCGGGCAGGGTAAAGAGTTGCCATCCTCAGTGCTTCATCCAGTGCAATACCAACATGTTCAACGCTATTTTTAACGGCATCTATCATAGTGAGAGAGGAGCCACTTAGAACGCCGTTTTGGTCAACACATAATCCGTTGCGATAGTATATGACCTTACCTGCAAAGGTGAAATGTTCCATTTTACTGATGGCAGGATCAAGTCCTGCTGGGACCGTCGCATCCGTTACCAAAATTAATTTATCATTTTTCAAACGTTTAGTATTACGAATATTTGGCCATGAAACGTGCAAACCATCAGCGATGATTCCAGCATAGATTTCAGGTGTATCAAAGATAGCGCCAATCAAGCCGGGTTGGCGTCCCGAAATAGCAGGCATGGCATTATAAAGGTGGGTTGAGATAGTAATTCCGTTTTGGAATCCCTGTCGGGCCTCTTCATAACTGGCATTTGAATGACCGGCAGAAACAACAATACCGGCTTCTACCAACTGCTGAATATATTTTTGCTCAACCATTTCCGGTGCGAGGGTCAACTTAGTGATGACATCAGCGTTATCGCACAGGAAATTTATCATTTCAGATGTAGGCTTACGGATAAGCTCTGGATTATGAGTGCCTTTCTTTGCTGGATTGAGATAAGGTCCTTCCAGATGCAAACCTAAGGCCTGATGCTGATTATGTTTAAGATAGGTGCGCATTACCTCAACAGAGGCTATCATCAATTCGTCTGTGCTGGTAATCAGAGTTGGCAAATAGCTGGTGCAGCCAGAGCGTTCATTGGTTCTTTGCATGATATCCAGTGTTTTTTCTGAAATGTTTTCCAACTGATCGTTGAACTGAACACCACCACAACCATTAACTTGCAAATCAATAAAGCCGGGGCAAAGTATTGCACCATTCATATCGCGTGTGACAATATCTTTTGGTAAATTTTGTATTGAGCAAACACTGTTGATTAAGTCGTCTGCAATTATAACGGCATGCTCATCTAGTCTGTTGTGACCGGTATATATAATGCAGTTGGTTAAAGCATACATCTTAGCCTCCTATGGGATCGGGAGATGATGATTGAAGATAATGACGGTAATCAGCCTGAGAGAGGCATCAGGCTGCGTAGATTCTTATTTTTTGCTGGCGAATTCGTTGATAATATCTGCTTCCAGTTGATGGAAGTATTTGACTGTTTTTACCTTCAATTCCATTGTTGCCGGTTCGTCACAGACAATGATGGATTTAGGATGCATTTGCAGACAGCTTATTGTCCACATATGGTTAACATTGCCTTCAATTGCCGCCTGAATGGCTTGGGCCTTATTTAGACCCGTTGCAAGGATCATAATTTCTTCTGCATCCATTAACGTGCCTACACCTACGGTCAGGGCATATTTAGGCACCTGATTAATATCATTATCGAAGAAGCGGGAGTTAGCCGTGCGGGTTTCTACGGTAAGTGTTTTAATGCGTGTACGGGAAGTCAGGGATGATGCGGGTTCATTGAAAGCAATATGACCGTCATTACCGACTCCCCCCATAAATAGATGAATCTGACCGTAAGATTTAATTTTGTCTTCATAACGTTGACATTCTGTTTCGACATCAGAAGCATTACCATTGAGCAGGTTGATATTTTCCTTTGGAATATCAATATGATCAAGGAAATTTTGGTGCATAAAATGGTGATAGCTTTGTGGATGATTTTCGGCGATACCGACATATTCATCCATATTGAATGTCACGACATGTCTAAAGCTGACTTTCCCTGCTTTATGCAGAGCAATTAATTCGTTATAAGTTGCCAGTGGTGTACTGCCGGTTGGCAACCCCAAAATAAAAGGGTGCTCGGCGGTGGGGTTAAATGCATTGATTTTGCTAACGATATAGTGTGCGGACCATTTACCAACGTCACTTGCATTCGTTAGGGGGATCAGCCTCATAATTGCCTCTTAAAACAAGAAATTATAGCAGTTGGATAAATTAGTTGATTAACTAATCTTTTTATCGCGTGAATATTAAATCATTTTTATAAGCAGAGATATGCTGTACTTCAAAGATATTTTTCATCTTAAAATAAGATGCGAAAAATAGCCAGAAAATTAATAGGAGAAATGAGGGATTTTACTGTTTTTGTCACTTATTAAGTCATCTTATTTTTGCAAGAAAAATAAAAGGGAACGAGAGATGAGTTCCCTTTTAAGTTCGAGGTGTTTTTAACTACGATCTTTTATTTGGTGACCTTTTGTCTGGTCTATCTGAGGGTAGCTGAGTACGTATCTGCCCGGCAATATTTTCTGCCTGGGGTCCCAATACCACTTGAACACTCTGTTTACCTATTTTCAGGACGCCTTTTGCACCTAATTGTTTTAACCGGTGTTCATCCAATTGTGTGTTGTCTTCAACGGTCAAGCGAAGACGGGTAATACAGGCATCTACGGTATGAATATTTTGTGCACCACCAAGAGCGGTAATGTAATGTTGAATTGTTTCGTTGTCTTGGGAGGCGGAAGTCGCTTGGGTTGTTTCTCCAATTTCGCGGCCTGGTGTACGTAAGTTGAAAATACGAATCATGAGGGTGAAGCAAACAAAATACAGCACAAAGAACAAGGCGATTAATGGGATTAACAACCACGGCTTGGTTGCCAGACCCCAGCTCAATACAAGGTCAATTAATCCGGCAGAGAATCCAAAGCCATGCAGAATACCCAATGAATTGACGATAACCATGCTAACACCAGCCAATATTGCATGTAGAACATATAAAGCTGGAGCCAAGAATAGGAATGAGAATTCTATTGGTTCAGTTATACCGGTTAAGAATGTTGTCAAAGCGACGGATAATAGCATCCCGCCGATCTGAGGACGACGTTCCTTTGGTGCTGCAAGATACATTGCCAGCGCAGCACCGGGCAAACCGCCCATAAAGATGGGATAAGCCCAGGCCATATAGATTCCGGCATGTGGATCACCGGCGAAGAAACGGTTCAAGTCGCCGCGGCTCATATCGGTGGCTATTTGGGTAATGGTAGAGCCATCAATACCTGGAACTGCTGCGCCGACGGTCAGAGAACGGACAACATCTGGAGCCAGGCAGATATTATGTACAGAACTGGCTAAGTCATAAGTAATTTTCAGACAGTCACCTAGGCTAAACCAGAAAACAGAATGCAGGATATAGTGCAAACCAAATGGAATGAGAGAGCGGTTAAGCACACCATAAGTAAACCATCCGGCCATGCCGCTCTTTGATACTAAAAGGCTGAAAGTATCAATACCGTGCTGGACATATGGCCATACATAGCCACATATCCATGCAATGAACAGACAAATAATGCCGGTCATGATAGGGACTAATCGCTTACCGGCGAAGAAAGCAAGAAACTCTGGCAGACGTGTATTTGAAAAACGGTTATAACAATGACCGGCAACAATACCTGCGATAATACCTGCGAAAAAAGACATATTGATAGTCGAGTCTATGACTGACGTGGCTTTAGTGAGTACTAAAAAACCGACGACACCTGCCAGCGCGGCAGCGCCAGCATTATCTTTTGCTAAGCCTATCGCGATACCTAATGCAAATAGCAGAGGGAGGTTTTCAAAGATACCACCGCCAGCGCTGGCGATGAAAGGAATATTAAATACGTCGGGTTGACCGAAACGTAGCAAAAGCGCCGCTACGGGAAGCGTGGCAATGGGAAGCATTAATGCTTTTCCCAATCGCTGCAAGTAATTGAATATACCCATAATGCTTACCTTAGTTGTAGGAAGTTTTATTGAAAAAATAGCTCGCTATTAACAACAGCAATACAACTTATTTTTAGTCGAAAAATAATAAAAAGCTACACATAAGTGAGTAATTGTGATCACTGTAGCGATATTGTTTAAAATTGCATAAATTGAGTCATCTGTAGTAAACGGGTTCAAATTTTTAACTGAATTAACTTAATGATTTAATTACGGGAAGATGTTGCCAGGAATTTTGTAAATGGGCGTTTGTATGTGCCCATTGATTTGAGGAATAGTTGAAGTGTTATGATAGACACTCAGAAACGGGTTTTTTTTGCCATATAACTTATTGAAACTTCTTCCCAGGCTTTGCCCATACTATCTTCAAAACATGCTTTTGAAATTAAAGAGCTTATATATTGTAACTGCTGATTAATAGTGAATAGGTTTTTTTCGTATATTGAAATCCATAGGATATAGTGCCAATTATTTATTCTTTAAAATTGGATGATTGTTATTCAGTAATATCTGTTATGATTGAATGAAATATAGGTTAAAAACTGTTTCACTGGTTATTTCATTATCATAACTTATTCAATCCTCCTTTGTTTTCACGGATAATTATACCCTATGGATTTCAAGATGGATCGCGGCGGCAAGGGAGCGAATCCCCGGGAGCATAGATAACGATGTGACCGGGGTGAGTGAGTGCAGCCAACAAAGAGGCAACTTGAAAGATGACGGGTATATAATAAAGCGAGCTGTATTGTTGACATGTGCTACTGTTGAGTGTCTTTTCGCTCCAATTTTGTACTGAATCGTCAATTTACATGAACAAACGGTTGTTTCTCGGCACTGCTTGTTGGATTATATGCGGTTACGTGACGCGTTTTTGGCATTATTGAGGTATAAAACAATGAGTGAGGCAGACGCCCGCCCGACAAACTTTATTCGTCAGATAATTGACGAAGATTTGGCAACTGGTAAACATACATCGGTACATACTCGTTTCCCGCCTGAACCCAATGGTTATCTGCATATTGGTCATGCAAAATCTATCTGTTTGAACTTCGGTGTTGCAAAGGACTATCAGGGGCAGTGTAATCTGCGTTTTGATGATACCAACCCAGTTAAGGAAGATGTTGAATACGTCGATTCTATTAAAAATGATGTTCAGTGGTTAGGTTTTGAGTGGAGTGGCGATATTCGCTACTCTTCTAATTATTTCGATACGCTGTATCAGTATGCTATTGAATTGATCAACAAAGGTCTGGCTTATGTTGATGAATTGAGCCCGGAAGAGATCCGTGAATATCGTGGCACGTTAAAAGAACCGGGTAAAAATAGCCCATATCGTGACCGCAATATTGAAGAAAACTTGGTGTTGTTCGAAAAAATGCGTGCCGGTGAATTTGACGAAGGTAAAGCTTGTCTGCGTGCTAAAATTGATATGGCATCCCCTTTTATTGTGATGCGTGATCCGGTTTTGTACCGGATTAAATTTGCAGAACATCATCAGTGTGGTAACAAATGGTGCATCTACCCAATGTACGATTTTACTCACTGTATTTCTGATGCGCTTGAAGGTATTACACATTCGCTGTGTACGCTGGAGTTTCAGGATAACCGCCGCCTGTACGACTGGGTGCTGGAAAACATCACCATTGATTGTCGTCCACGCCAATATGAATTCTCGCGCTTGAACCTTGAATATACGGTTATGTCTAAGCGTAAGCTGAATCTGCTGGTGGCAGATAAGATTGTTGAAGGTTGGGATGACCCCCGCATGCCAACGATCTCAGGCTTGCGTCGTCGTGGTTATACTGCCGCGTCTATTCGTGAATTCTGTCGTCGTATTGGTGTCACCAAGCAGGATAATAATGTGGAAATGGCGGCATTGGAATCTTGTATCCGTGATGATCTGAACGAAAATGCGCCTCGCGCAATGGCTGTTCTTGATCCGGTTAGATTAGTGATCGAAAACATGCCAGAAGGGGAGCAGATTTTGAATATGCCTAATCATCCGAACAAACCGGAGATGGGTAGCCGTGAAGTGCCATTTAGTCGTGAGATCTATATTGACCGAGCAGATTTTCGTGAAGAAGCGAACCGTCAATATAAGCGTCTGGTATTGGGTAAAGAAGTTCGTCTGCGTAACGCTTATATCATTAAAGCGGAGCGCGTTGAGAAAGATGCTGATGATAATATCACGACAATCTATTGCAGCTACGATGATCAAACGTTGAATAAAGATCCAGCGGATGGTAGGAAAGTGAAAGGTGTCATTCATTGGGTCAGTGCGGTTCATGCGGTTGCTGCTGAATTCCGTCTGTATGATCGTCTGTTCTGCGTACCGAATCCCGGTGCGGAGGATGATTTTCTGGCGACAATCAATCCAGAGTCACTGGTGATCCGTCAGGGCTTTGTTGAGCCAAGTTTAGCTGATGCTAAATCAGAACAAACTTATCAGTTTGAGCGTGAAGGTTATTTCTGTGCTGATAGTTGTCATTCCAGTGCAGAAAATTTGGTATTTAACCGTACCGTTGGCCTGCGTGATACTTGGGCAAAAATTTCTTAGGATTAATTGAGATAATGGACTGTACCTCACAAGTTGGACACTTAATCCAGCATTGAGGTGCAGTTTTTTATGGCTAAATTTATCATTACTAGAGAAGATTGAGTCATGGATAAACGAGGTATCAGAATTACAGAATAAAGTTAAAGAGATTAATTATGTCATTTATATTTAATTACCTAATATAATCAATTTCTTGATAAATATTTTATTTCTCTTTTGGGAATAAATTATCTGCCATGAAATCGACAAAAGCTCTGACTTTAGGTAATACCCAACGGTTAGATGGCCAGAGAACACGGAAGGTGCTTGAAGTACCCGCCCACTTATCCAAGATTGTTAACAATGTACCGTTAGCTAATGCTTGTTTAACGGTAAAATCAGGCAAACAGGCTATGCCGTGGCCTTGAATCGCCATGTGTAGCAGTGTTTCGACATGATTGCTGGTTATCTTTGCTTGAAGATGTATGTCTATTTCGGATCTTCCTAAGCACAGCGGCCATTTCTCTAAAAGGCCGGTAGTGGGAAAACGATGTATCAAGCAGGCGTGGTGTAGTAACTCTCCGGGGTGTGATGGCTTACCATGTTGAGCAAAGTAGCTTGGAGCACCAACATAGACGAAATGGCTGGACCCTATACGTTTATTCATCAGTCGTGAATCGTTGAGTTCTCCAGTGCGAACCACGGCGTCGAAGCCTTCATCGATAACATCAACTAATCGATCACTAAAATCCAGCTCCAGTTCTATCTGTGGGTAACAAGTCGCAAAAGCAGATAATACGGGTAACATCAGGTTACTGAGCAATGGCAAACTCACTCGCAGGCGGCCTTGAGGGGCAGAGATAGAGCTTAATAGCTCATTTTCCGCAGTGGAAATCTCGTCCAAGATGCGTTTGCAGCGCTCAAGGAACAGTGTGCCTTCAGCCGTCAAACTGACACTACGAGTGCTGCGCTGGAGCAGACGTACACCTAATTTTTCTTCTAATCGGGATATGCTTTTGCTAACGGACGAAGGAGAGAGTCCGAGTTGCCTGGCTGCGGTTGCGAAGCTACGAGCTTCGGCGACATGAATGAAGATTATGAATCCACTCAAATTATTCACTTGGGCCTCCTGGGTTTTTTTAGGTTGCGATTGGTGACAAGAAAGTCACTTCAGAAGTGATTGTAGGTCTATTTATCCACTATTAGCGAATCTGTAGTATGAAATAGAATTTATCTTGCTTTAGCTGCTATATAGCGGAAAGCCACACAGATTCAAGGCTGAAAATTCAAATGGCCATGAAAACCAAAATAGACATAGGATCGAGTGTAAATAAAATTTCACTTGTCCTGACTGCTTGTCTTATTGCTGCGTTTATCCCTTTGAATACAGTACATAATGGAAGCACAGTAGAATTGAGTTGGGTCATTAACTTACCTACGGCTTTACAGATCAATCTCTGTTAATAGATTGATAGGGTTGCATAAACATAGAACTAATATTTTTGGCTTGAGAAGCTTGTATATACCCAATGGATTTCAAGATGGATCGCGACGGCAAGGGAGCGAATCCCCGGGAGCATAGATAACCATGTGACTGGGGTGAGTGAGTGCAGCCAACAAAGAGGCAATTTGAAAGATGACGGGTATATCATCTATTCCATCGGTTGAATGTTACTAAAAGGGTTTATTATGGAACTCACTATCAATACTCAAAACGAGCTTAAAGAAGAAACCGGTTACTTTTTATCTCCACTATGGGAAGACGTTTTCTCTAAGGTGTTATTGGAGGAACTCAATTCGAATGTATTTTTGGTCGCTTGCCGCTCTGGTCAGGCGGACCAGAATTTATTAAGAAAGTTTATGATCCAGCACCATTACTATTCACAATATTTCACCCGTTATTTGTGTTCATTGATGGGAGGTTTAGCAGATCAAAAAGATTTTATTCTGCTTTCTCATAATCTGTTGGAAGAGCTAACAGGAACCGATGCAGCAAAGATATCTCATGCAGAGTTATATAAAAAAGCGATGGCGGCTATTAACGCTGTTCCTAAAAGTGACCCGATTCTTAACAGTACTCAACAACTGATTGATGCCATGTTTCGCCACTGCCGCAGTGATGATTCTCTAAGAGGGCTTGCGGCACTGTGTTTAGGTGCTGAAGCGATCGTACCTTTGGTTTATGGCCCAATTTTAGATGCCTTGCAATTAATAAAGGCACCTAATGATGCATTACATTTCTTTAGAATCCATGTTGAAGAGGATGAAGATCATGCGATTGCGATGAGAAAAATTATTGATCGAATGATTGAAGAGAAACCTTACCGAAGGGGGGATGTTATTGCGGTTGGTGAAGAAATGGTGCGTTTTCGCATTGGGATGCTTAATGAACTATATCAAAACAATATCAGGATAAACATAGACGTAACGATGCTTTTATCCGAGTGTGATTGAGATACTTTGTGTGCATAATGACATGTACAGTAAAGGTACTTGATATAGTTTCTGGTGATGAAATATCTGCATAAAGTGTTGGTGGGTATATTTTTGGCAAAATAAGCAATACCAATGATCGTAATCATATATAATGGAATAATTATTGGATTGAACTCGTATGATGTCAAAAATAAAAAAACGAAATTAGTAATTATTGATTCTATTGAATGGAAAGTTAAATTTAGATGTAAATATTGTTGGACAATAAATTATTCAGCTAATATTGGAAAAGGTCGAGAATAAATACTATATTAGAGAATATGTCGTTGTTGTGAATAGTTTCGGTCAAATTTCCTCGATGGCAATAGGTAAAGTTTTGAAACTTAAGTAAGTGATATTTCTCCTAAAATTCTCGATAAATATGAAAGAAATAAAGAATTTCCTGATAGGATTTTAAAAATTGCTAATTATACATCCAGTAATTAGAGTTGATTATGGAGAAGGTAAAATATTGTGAATGGAGGTTTTTATGAAAATACTGTTATCGCAGCTATAAAAAGATTAATTCTTGCTGAATCTCCCGATGTCTCTGAGTTTGAACGCATGGAGTGGTTCTTTAACATTCACAAAGATGTGTTCCCACCAACTTACTTTCAGTCCACCGGTATTTTTACTAAGAATTTAGGATACCTCTTTTTTGGAATTAAGCTACGGCGTAAGAGTTATTGTTTTTATGACAGCATGAGAGAGGAATTATCAGATTATTGTTTATTATATTAAGGAAACGATAAAGAATACCTTGTTTAGTATAGTGTGATATAAGGTAAATGAACTCGTTTCTGTTAAATATGGCGATTTATTTTAAATATTAAAAAATAGTGAAAAATTTGATGTTGTTTTTTTTGAACTTTAATTTTTTATTTATTCTTGAAAGTGACTCTTTTAAAAGGGAAACTTATCATGTGTTTGACGAAACACAATATATAATATATAAGCGTTTCCTTAAAGAAATGAGAAAGTATCACAATTACTCAGGAAAAAGAGTTGTGGAGCTTAACCGCCAGGGAAATGAAACGGTGTTTAGTGAATGATGCATAGAGCATGGCTATAACTATTTTGTTTTATATGAGGAGAGAGGAAAAGGAAATAATTCGCAGATATATAAATTTTTTAATTAATATATTTGGTATGAAATATTTATTGTTATTAATCATTATTAAGGAGAGTATATTTTGACTTCGGAAAATATTTCTGTATTACCAGTTGCTATCGTTGGTGGTGGACCCGTTGGTCTAATGTTGGCTTTATTCCTGGATTTATATGGTGTTCGTTCCGTTATCTTTAATTTGGAGGAAGAGACCCGATGGCAACCTAAAGGCAGTACCCATAGTGCCCGTATTATGGAGCATTTTCGTCGTGTAGGTATATCTCAGCCTATTCGGTCATTAGGTGTGCCAAAAGAGTTCCCTTTGGACGTATCATATTTTACTAAGTTTAATGGATGGGAGCTTGCACGGATTACGTTACCGTCGGAAATGGAGAAAATGTCTATGTGCGAAAATGCGGCTTCGACAAATTCCGTTCCAGAACCAATAATACGTGCAAATCAAATGTATGTTGAAAGGTTTCTACTACAACATGCAAAGAGTCGTCCAAATATCATAATAAGATATGGCTGGCGCGTTAAAGATTTTATCCAATATAAAGATGAAGTAAAACTTTATGCGGAGCATATTGATGGAAAGTATGCTGATGAAGTCTGGCAAGCAGCATATATGGTTGGGTGTGATGGCGGACAGAGCTTTGTTCGATCTAAACTTGGTATAGTTTACGAAGGAACCGTTGAAGCTAAGGCAGGTTTTCTAACGGGTGGAATGGTTTCCAGTTATATCCGTGTTCCCGGAATTCACCAGGGATTATTACGAGACAAAAAATCCTGGATGTATAATATTGTCTCACCTAGGGAAAATATGTTATTTATCTGCCTGGACGGTGAAGATGATTTTTTATTTGTGACCCAGAGTAAGGATGGGAAAGTTATCGATGATTTGGAAGTCGTTCGCATAGCTCAGGCAGGAATAGGTTCAGATATTGAGGTATTAGTCCTTGGCAATACGATATGGAAAGGCGGTGTTGCTCTCGTTGCTGATAAATATTCTGAGGGTAGGGTATATTTAGCAGGAGATTCTATTCACTTATTTGCTCCCACCGGTGGTTTTGGCATGCATACGGGGATCGACGATGCTAGCAATTTAGCTTGGAAAATTGTTGCGTCTATAAATGGTTGGGCAGGTAATGCGTTAATGGATTCTTATGAAAGCGAGCGTCGTCCAATTGCATGGAGAAATACTGCCGTTGCTCGTTCTTATACCCAGCAGACAGCATCACTATATGTGCCTGCAAATTTGGAAGATGCGGATTATGCGGGTGAGCTGGCGCGTGAAAAGATTAATACTGAGCTAAGTCATTTTCGCTGTCAATTTACTTCTATCGGAGTGGAACTTGGTGCCCGATATGATAGTTCTCCTCATATTATTAATAGCGATCCCGTACCGGATGATGATTGGCTTAATTATAAACCAAGTAGTGTACCCGGAGGGAGATTGCCGCACTTATGGCTCACACCTATTCCTGGCACCAGGGTATCTCTGTTCGATATTTTAGGCACTGGATTTAGCTTGCTTCGGGTAGGATCGCATTTTCCCGATATATCTGAATTATTAGCTCAGGCACATCAACGTAAAATTCCGGTCAAGATTATTGATCTTCCCGGCCATGATGCTTGGCAATTATATCAAACTAGGCTCCTTTTAGTGCGTCCTGACCAATATATTGCCTGGAGAGGTGATAGGGTTCCTAGCAACATAGGTTCAATATTGGATAAAATTGTCGGTAGGTAAGTAAAGGGATGATTTTCTGGGATGAAGATATTAACGCTAATGAAATAGGGATCACAATATGATGGTTAAGGCGGATGTTTTTATGGCAGGTAACAGCCCTTTTGGTAATATCTATACCCTATGGATTTCAAGATGCATCGCGACGGCAAGGGAACGAATCCCCGGGAGCATAGATAACTATGTGACCGGGGTGAGTGAGTGCAGCCAACAAAGAGGCAACTTGAAGGATAACGGGTATAGAACGATAATATAGTTCAACCACCACTGTTATTACGCAGAATGATGCAGTTAATATTATAAAAAAACTTATCGGTAATTTTGATGGCACTTCTTGTGCGTTTGTTAGAAATTACGGACATATGACATGGTATTGTTAAGATAATTAGAGAAGATAGGCAGAAATGATAACTAAGATAAAATATGTTGAGTATTATTTCAAGATGGTTAAAAAATACAAATTTTACAATAAACTACAATATTAGAGGTAATTATAGTGAAAAAAACGTTTTTCTCATCTGGAGACTTTGGTAAAGTTCCCGGAGAGTTAATTGAAGATAAGCCTACTCAATTGATTCATGAAAATGTATTGAACTCTGAAGTGAGTCAAGATTTGAATTTCTCAAATGAAAGGCGCCATAAAGTGGCTATGGTTAATTTACCCAGTAAAGTTCTCAGTATGACTCTGGGAGGGTTACAACCTGGACAATCGACCCGTAAACACAGACATAGTTATGAAACCATAATATATATCGTTAATGGGGAGGGGTATTCACTCATTGGTGAACAACATATTTCATGGAAAGCCGGTGATGCGATCTATATTCCTGTATGGGCATGGCATCAACATGTTAATAGTGGTGCTATTGATGAAGTATTCTATATTGCATGTGAGAATGCGCCAATGTTGCAAAACTTAGGTCTTGCTGTTCGTGAAGAGCTTTGAATTTAAGTAAGTGTAGGTTTTATAGATTTGTATTTAAAAACAGATAATGATTTCACCGGGATAGAGGTTATTAGCAGTATCCCGGTGGTTTATATATATTAATTGCATCTCAATGATTGAATTTTTTATTCAGTTAAACTCTGATCATTTAATGATTCTCTATAATAGAAAAACAAATCACAATTGGTAGTTTATTTTTTTAAATATTATCATTGGTAAATAATTTTATATCTATTTTAGTTGGAAAGCATTTGTATTAGTCAATCTATTTTCCAGTATGTTTTTTATATTGTTAATCTTTCGTTTTTGTATTATTTTACATTTTTATATCAATGAGGTATATAACTTTTATCTCGTTCCTTTTTAATGTGTTCTCTGTCATGTTTTACAAAAAAATCCTTTTTTCACTATTGATAATTTGTGGTGCGAAAAATAATCTTTATAGATGTCGATTAGATGATTTTAATTTTATTTCTTAATGTAATGTTTTTTATTTTATAAATCGATTTACATTTTTGGCAGTAATTTTATGGTTATATATGGCGTAAAGATTGGTATTTTTTTCCAAAACGAGAAAGCGATTAAATTCAACGTCATCATGCCGTTTATTGTCTTCTCATGGCTCATTGTTGCTGTTCTTAGTGCTTCTGGGCAGCGGCTTACCTTACATAACGTTTGTGTTTGAAAGAGGTAATAATGAAGAAATTTAAATTGCATACATTAGCAGCACTGACTGCAACAGTTGGACTTATGGGTTCTGTGTATGCTTCCCAAACAGCGCAGCAAGTGGTTGATGCACTGAGTCAATTAAAAGTTAATTATAAGGTCATTGATAATCAGGCGGGAGATCACGGTGTTAACTGCGCAGTGTTGGGGGCTGACTGGGCTAAATGTAATCGAGTGGATATTACTTTAACCAATGGTAATCAGGCGATTGACTCTGTTGACTGGGCGATTTATTTCCATAGTATTCGCCAAGTCCTGAGCGTAGATAATGAACAGTTCAAAGTCACGCGTATCACGGGCGATTTACATAGACTGGAGCCGACCGAAAAATTCACCGGTATTAAAGCTAATGAGCAGGTAAAACTGCCGTTTATTGGAGAATACTGGCAGATTTACAGCACTGATTTTCTACCTCGCTGGTATGCAACGTCGGGTGATGCGAAACCTAAAGTGCTTGTTAGTACAGATACAGAAGATCTAAGTCAATTCTTATCTGCTTTCACCGGTGATCAATGGAAACGCACACAGACAGATAACAATATTTTGATGACACCTGAAAATCGTTATATGAAGAATTTGCAGGTCAAAAAGGTTGGATCAAAAAAGTTGCGTGGGCAAATTATCCCGACACCAAAAGAGGTTCAGATTTTTACCGGGGATGCTGATTTATCTGGCGGGGTAAGGCTGGAATTAGGTGGTTTAAATGACGAGGCAGTTATTCTTGTCAGAAAACGTTTTACTGATCAAGGAATTAAATTAGAGAATAGTGGCTATCTCGTTGCGACCCAGATTGTCTCTTCAGATTTTACTGGTGATTTGCAGGTTAAAGGAGCTTACCGTCTAAATATTACCCAACATGGGGCACAAATTGTTGCTTTTGACCAATCAGGAGTGTTTTACGGTCTTCAATCTCTGTTGTCATTAATTCCTGTTGATGGCGATAGGAAGATTGCTACTTTGACGGCAAAAGATGCGCCCCGCTTTGAGTATCGTGGGGTTCTCCTTGATGTAGGGCGTAATTTCCACAGTAAACAGGCTGTTCTGCGTTTGCTCGACCAAATGGCAAGTTACAAGCTGAATAAATTCCATATTCATCTGTCTGATGATGAAGGTTGGCGTTTGGAAATTCCTGGATTACCTGAGTTGACGGAAGTTGGCAGCCAGCGGTGTCATGATTTAAGTGAAACTAAATGTTTGTTACCACAACTGGGTTCAGGCCCCGATAACAACATGGGTAGCGGATATTTCAGCCGTCAAGATTACATTGATATTTTGAAATATGCCAAAGCCCGTTATATCGACGTTATTCCTGAAATTGATATGCCAGCCCATGCTCGTGCCGCTGTTGTTTCTATGGAAGCCCGCTATAAGAAATTAATCGCTCAGGGAAATGTGAAAGGGGCGAATGAATATCGTTTGCTGGACCCAACAGATACCACCAGAGCAACATCTGTTCAGCTCTATGATCGTCGCAGTTATTTGAACCCGTGTATGGATTCTTCAAAACGGTTTGTTGAGAAAGTCATTGGTGAAATTGCCGCTATGCATAAAGCAGCAGGCTCACCATTGGAGACTTGGCATTTCGGGGGAGATGAAGCGAAGAATATCCGTTTGGGAGACGGATTCCAGGATAAAAATGGTCCTATCGTACCGGGTAAGGGCATTATTGATAAAAATGCGGAAGATAAACCATGGGCTAAGTCTCAGATTTGTCAGAAGTTGATAGAACAGGGGGTTGTGAAAGACATTGATCATCTTGCCAGCGACTTTGCAATTGAAGTGAGCAAAATTGTGAATGCTAATGGCATCGAAAGGATGCAGGCGTGGCAGGATGGTTTTAAACATGTTGGCAGCGCTAAAGATTTTGCCACCAAACGCGTTGGGGTGAATTTCTGGGACGCTCTCTACGATGGCGGCTTTGATTCAGTCAATGATTGGGCGAATAAGGGCTATGAAGTGGTGATATCTAGCCCAGATTATATTTATCTGGATATGCCATATGAAGTTCATCCACAGGAGCGTGGCTATTATTGGGCGGCTCGTTTTAACGATGAAGCTAAGATCTTTAGTTTTGCACCCAATAACATACCTCAAAATGCTGAAACTTCCGTTGACCGTGATGGTAATGCATTCCGTGCGAAAAGTGATAAACCGTGGCCGGGCGCTTATGGGCTTTCAGGTCAAGGATGGAGTGAAACGGTTCGGACTGATGAACAGATGGAATATATGATTTATCCGCGCTTGTTACCGCTGGCGGAACGGGCATGGCACCGGGCCAGTTGGGAGCTGGATTATGTTCCGGGCCAGGTATATCAGCGTGGAGAAACGTATAAAGTCGATATAGATGCGCTTAATCGTGACTGGACCCGGTTCGCTAACCTGATAGGGCAACGTGAGCTTAGTAAACTGGATAAAGCCGGCATTGCTTACCGTCTACCGGTGCCGGGGGCTAAGGTAAAACGTGGCATTTTGCGGGCTAATGTTGCTCTGCCTGGGTTGGTAATCCAGTATTCGACGGATGGCGGTCGTCACTGGGAAGTTTATAATAACCATAAACGTCCAAGAGTGAGGGGTGATGTGTTGATCCGTTCTGTCAGCCCGGATGGTAAACGTTATAGTCGAATTGATAACGTAAAGGCATGATAATGTTGTAGCAAGAGGGGAACCCTGATGGGTTCCTCTCTCCTCTCTAGGTAGATAAAAAATTAGTGGTTCAGGCGTGAATTATTTCTCGTCATGTGCGCTACTATCTTCGCGGCAATTACCGGCAGAGCAGTGACCATATAAATAAAGACTGTGGTTTGAAAGCTTAATCCCATAACGGTCAGCAATGTTCTTCTGGCGTTTTTCGATATATTTGTCACTGAATTCAATGACCTTACCACAGTCCAGGCAGATTAAATGGTCGTGGTGGTGTTGTTGAGTGAGTTCAAAAACCGATTTGCCACCCTCAAAGTTATGGCGGGTGACAATACCGGCATCATCAAACTGATTCAACACGCGGTAGACAGTAGCAAGTCCAATCTCTTCACCGTTATCAATCAGTTTCTTGTAGAGATCTTCCGCACTGACATGGTGGTATTCAGGCTCCTGTAACACTTCCAATATTTTCAGACGAGGAAGTGTAACTTTAAGTCCAGCATCTTTTAATGCCTTATTGTTGTCGGTCATGCGGATTCAGTCCTGTTACTCAGTAAAGTGAACTTAGTGATACTTCAAAAAGTACCAGTTAGTTATCAGATTATGATTATAGGCATGGCTAATGAAAATGAAAACCACGTTAACCTTAACTTTCATTACACATTTTGCCAGAATAATCGTTTATAAAACGCAGGAATAACCTTACTATTTATCATGCTTAGGCTGTTTTTTGCCATTCTTCGTAATAAAAAGCGGATTTAAGCAGTGTTCTGACAAAAGTAATAGCCTTTGAATGCGATCCCACAGGGCGAGTGAAGCGAGTCACTTCTCAACCTACCGTGGGTTCACTATTGATAAGAAATGGCCTGCACCAATTACGCTTACTGGGATAGGCCGCTATCCTGCAAGAATTTCTGACAAACTCAGCTCTTCGTAGATCTGTTTAGTCCAGGCATTAACACGCTCTTCTGTTAATTCTGGTTGGCGGTCTTCATCAATAGCAAGCCCAATAAAATGGCTATCATCAGCCAGACCTTTTGATTCTTCGAAGTGATAGCCCTCGGTTGACCAATGACCAACAATAATGGCGCCGCGGGGTTCAATAATGTCACGGATAGTTCCCATAGCATCGCAGAAATATTCCGCGTAATCTTCCTGATCACCACAACCAAAAAGGGCGACCAACTTCCCTTCAAAATCGATCTCTTCCAGAGTAGGAAAGAAATCATCCCAGTCACACTGTGCTTCACCGTAGTACCAGGTCGGGATGCCGAGCAGCAGAATATCGAACTGTTCGATATCTTCTTTGCTGCTCTTGGCAATATCATGAACTTCTGCAATGTCGGAACCCAGAATTTTTTGGATCTTTTTGGCAATATTTTCTGTGTTGCCGGTATCGCTGCCAAAAAATATACCTATAATTGCCATAGGATAATATAACCTCTTGTTTTATTTGTGTATTTCTGTATGAGATATACGTATAAAATGTTAAAAATCAGTAGAAAAGGTTCTGATTGTATTAATAAAAAAACAAAATCCTATTCTGACTAAACAGTCAGGACAATTCTGTCAAATTTGTGTGATTTCGTGCCTTCAATGCTATCAAGTCGTGATGTTACTTTCTGCTAACTGGGCCAGCAAAATTTGCTCGATGAGTTCACTGCGGCTGATGTTGCGTTGCTGTGCAAGAAAGTTAAGCGCATCTACTGCATCAGCATTTATTTTCAGCTCCACACGACGCAGACCGCGCACCTTATCACGGCGAAGTTGGTTACGCTTGTTGACTCTGAGTTGTTCATCCCTGGAAAGTGGGTTGGTTTTTGGGCGCCCCGGTCTGCGTTCATTTGCGAACAAATCCAGAGTGGTGCGATCCATTTGTTCTTTTGCCATAAATTCAATTAGTAAAGGGCGTATACCATAAAATATAGCACGCCATGATACCCCAGCTTCTAGTGTATCGCTACTGCCTGACAAAGATAAAAACGGCGTCATTGCTTATCTGTAAAGGATTGTGGTTGAGTTTCCGTTTTAGCGGTGTTGGTATTTTCTACGGTACTCTATTGGTGTTAACCCATTAAGTTTCTTGAATAACTCTCTGAAATAGCGAGTATCTTCATAGCCAACTTCATGGCTGATTTCTTCTATGGTCTTATTCGATTTTTCCAACCGGCATTTCGCCAGAGATAGTCGAATCTGTTGGATATATTGAATAGGTGTCTGGCCGGTTGCAGTCTTAAAGCGCCGCTTCATCTGTCTTTCACACAGATGAATTTTATCGGCCAAATTGCCAACTGATAATCTGTCTGATGGGGCAGAATGCATCCAGTCTTGTAGTTTGTGGATTAATGTATCTGAATGTTGGCGATAGGGTACAAAACTTGCGAGAGTATGAGAGGGGAGACCTTCCATATTATGACCAAATATGAACTGACTACAGGTTTCCCTAGTATTTTGACCATATATCTGTTCAATAATATGCATCATGACATCGTTGTATTCATAGGTGCCAGAAGTACAAAAAATATTGTTATCGCTGGTGACTTTTATTTCTGAATGTAACTGTACTTGCGGAAACATGTCCTTGAATAATTTGGTAAATAGCCAGTGTGTGGTGGCTTTGCGGTTATTGAGTAAATTAGCTTTAGCCAGTATAAAAGAACCTGTACAAACGGAGACGATAGGAACATTTTTTTCTCCCATCATCTGGAGCCAATCTAAGGTTTCTTGAGTACAAAGATCGAAATCGCAATAAGGGGCCCCAATTGAACCCACCAGGACAATATCTGTTTGTTTTATTTCTCCTATGAGTTTATTAGGTTTTAGCCGAATACCCCCCATCCCGACAGCATCCTGATTATCCTGTGTGACAATATTGATTTCTGGCTCCGGCGCTCCGGCTAAACGAGCAGCAGTGGTTAAAATTTCTATTGGGCCAGTAATAGAAGTCAGAGATCCTCCTGAAAATACTAACACGCTTAAAGAAACTGGATTCCTGTCCATAAGAATTCTCCAACTTAAAAATTAAGATGTATCAAGATATTTCATTGCCTAACATCTTAATAACTTATTGTAACAATTTAAATAAGTTAATTACATTGAATTATTTTTTTTGAACAAATAAGTAAAATAAAAAATAATTTCAGCCAAAACTTATTCCGTCTTTGTTTAGAGTTGGCTGAATTGTCATTTAATTTTCGCCAACTTGTTGATGCCACAGATGCGCGTATAAGCCGCCTTGCTGGAGCAATTGGTCATGCGAGCCAAATTCGATAATTTGTCCCTGATCTAACACACAGATTTTATCCGCGTGGCGAATTGTATTGAGCCTATGAGCAATGCTGATCACTGTTCTGTTACGGCATATTTCGTCCATATTTGCCATGATTGCCGCTTCGGATTCATAGTCCAATGCTGAGGTGGCTTCATCAAGGATCAGAATAGTTGGGTTGACCAGGAGCGCTCTTGCTAATGCGATTCTCTGTCTTTGACCACCTGAAAGATTGACTCCTTTTTCCCCAACTGGATGCGCAAAACCGTGAGGGAAGGATTGAATAAATTCAATGGCCCCCGCTAACTCAGCGGCACGATAGACTTCTGCATCTGTTGCGTTGGGCTTACACAGCCGAATGTTATCGGTGATACTGCCAGAAAACAGGATACTTTCCTGGAGCACAACACTCATATTGCGGCGTAAAGAGACGGGATCAGCAATAGCCAAATCCATGCCATCAATCAAAACTTGTCCATGTTGAGGTATGTACAACCTTTGTAGCAAACGGGTGAGAGTACTTTTACCTGAACCGGACGGTCCAGTTATACCAATAAATTGACCCGATTTTATCAATAATGACAGGTTCGCCAGAACTTCTGGCGTGTCGTCATGGTAGCGGAAGCGAATATTTTTGAATTCAATTTGGCCTTCCAGCTCAGGTACAGAAGCTAATCCCTGTTTACTGTTTTCCATTGGCTCATCGAGAATATCCCCCACACGTTTCAAGGCGATTAACGTATGCTGAAAATCCTGCCAAACCTGTGCGAGCCGGAGGATAGGTTGCGTGACATGTCCGGCCAGCATATTGAAGGCGATAAGTTGCCCCGGAGTCAGTTCACCGCGTAAGACTTCTGTCACCCCCCACCATAGGAGGATCGCGGCGGTAAATTTCTGGACAAAATCGATTCCCTGTCCTGCGATTAAACCGCTTTTCTGTGCCGCGAAGCTTTTAGTCAACTGCTGGCTGAGAATACGTTGCCACTGATGTAAGAAACGGTTTTCAGTCGCGGTGGTTTTGATGGTTTCAATCCCAGTGACGGCTTCAGTCAGAAAGCTTGTTGCATTTGCATCGGTTTCATATTCTGCTTCTACTTTGCGGCGAATAACCGGCCCGGCGATTACCCAGAATACGAAGTAAACAAAAAGTGAGCCAATAACAATCCAGGTTAGTATCCAGGCGTAATAAAACATGATGCCAATAAACATGATGACGAAAATTAAATCCAGCAACAGCATCAGGGTAGAACCTGTCAGAAACTGGCGGATTTGAGACATCTCTCTGACTCTGGCAATGATCTGCCCTGTTTGCCGTTGCTTAAAATATTGCAGCGGCAATCCTGCCAGATGACGATACAGTCGGCCGGAGAGCTCAGAATTTATCTGGCTTGCCATGTGCCCAAACACGGTGTTGCGCATAAAGCTATACAAGGGTTCGGCAAGGGCGATAGCTAGCATGGCTATACCTAATACATGCAGGCTAGATAAACTTCGTCCTACTAATACCTTATCGATGATGTTTTCAAATAAGATCGGACTGGTCAGGGCAAATAACTGGAGAACTATGGCAAACAAAAACAGATCTCTTATCTGATTTTTCTGCCGGAAAATGGAGGGATAAAACCAGCTCAAGCCGAATTTGACATGCTTTTTAGTTAATTCCTGATCTGCGATTAAAAGAATCTTATATACATTCTCTTTATTACCCGTAGATGTAGATAAGGAAAGCGATTGCGTTTGTTCAGTCACAGGATCGAGAATGGTAACATTGTCATTCTCGATTTTAATGAGTACCCACCATTGTTGTTCCAGCTCAATCAATGCCGGTAAGGGTAATGTTGGCCCTGTGTTGACAGTTAATTGCTCAATTTTACTGTGTAGCCCAATAGTGTTGGCGGCTTCACGCAGCTGTAAATCACTCAGATATAAGGAGTCAAAACCCAGGCTGTGCTGAAGTTGATCAACAGTAGCTGACTTATGAAATTGTTTCCCCACATAGACGATGCAATTTAGCGCCTGATTATGAGTGTAGTTACTGGAATCAGTGGCAGAAGAAGGTAATAGGTTCACGATTATTTCTCCCTCAATGCTTCGGATTGATACTCTCTGATAGGGCTCAAGAGATAATCGATAACGCGGCGTTGGTCGGTTTTGATTTCAGCGACGATTGACATACCTGGGGTAATTTCAACCTGGGTATCGTCTATGGCAATGCTATTACTTTTAAGGCTCACTTGAGCGGGAAAGACCAATCCTAACCGTTCATCGGTGGTTGAATCTCTGGATATACTCAGCAGTTCGCCGTCAATCGTGCCGTAACGTGTATAAGGGAAAGCATCTACCTTAACGGTGACTAGTTGGCCTGGATAAACAAACCCGGCGTCTTTGTTTAAAATTTGCACTTCCGCCAACTGCACATTGTCATCAGGGACGATCACCATTAAGTTTTGTGCTGGTTGCAGTACCGCGCCTAATGTATGGACGCTGAGTTGTTGAACTGTTCCTGTAACGGGGGAGCGAATGACTTCAAGTTGCTCCCGTACCTGAGCTTTTGCCAGCTCTTGCTCTAAAACGACCAATTGAACTTCGGCCTGTTTTCTTTTATCAAACCATTCGCGCTCTTTTTGTGTTTTCAGGCTGTTTAAGCGTTCTTCCAGGCTAATATATTGCGATTGCAGAACATGAAGCTCCGCATTTTGTTGGGCAATCAGGCGTTCTGTTTCCAGAAATTCTTTTTCCTGTTCAAGATATTCAACTTTACTGATCACTTGTTTTTGACTTAAGGTTTGACGTGCTTTTAAACGCTGGCTGATATTTTGCCGGAGCTTAGTGAGCGCATTGATATCGCTTTTTCGTGATTGTTGAGAAGAGAGATTGACGTTCATCTCTGCTTTCAGATTTGTTACAACAGCTTCGTATTCTCTTTTCTCCCGGGAATAGTTGTCAGCAACTTGTGTTTGTTGAGATGCCGGCAACGCCTGAAACAGTTCCTGTTCTGTCGGTTCCTGCTCTTTTGTCAAAGCCTGATAACGAATTTTTTCGTGGGCTTGATATTCGATCTGCTTTAATAACCGGATGATATCCTGGTTAACACCGAGTGTATTGAGTGTCAGAAGTGGGGCGTCTTTCTTTACCTGCTGCCCATTCTGAACATGGATAGCGGTTACTCTGCTCTGTTCGTATGCCTGAATTATCTGAGAACGGCCAGAGACAATTAGGCGACCGGTTGCGGTTGCCTGAACATCCAACTTACCCAGATAGGCCCAGAGCAAGGCTATGATAATGCCGATACTGAGCATTATTGCAGTGTAGCGGGCAAAAGGCGACGGTGGTCGTTGTGACAACGCTAAATGTGTCGGTAAAAAGTCATAGTGCCGTGGGCAAGGGCGCAACCAGGTTTTAATTTTATTCTTAAAAGCTTTAATCATGACAAGGCATCTCCTGTTTTAATTCTTGTTGTAACTGCCAGAGCTTCCGGTACTGTCTACCGTGGTTAAGTAGCTGTTCATGGGAGCCTTGTTCGAGAATTTCCCCCTGTTTAAGAACAATGATGCGATCACAATGACGTACAGTTGAAAGGCGGTGTGCGATTGTGATAACCGTTCTGCCTTGGGCAATTTCTGCCATATTGGATTGAATGAGTGATTGTGATTCATCATCAAGCGCACTGGTTGCTTCATCAAGAATGAGAATTTTGGGGTTAGTCAGGAGAGTGCGGGCAATAGCCAGCCGCTGACGTTGACCGCCGGATAAAGATTGTCCGCCTTCTGCGATAGTTGTGTCATATCCCATCGGCAGCTTGAGAATAAATTCATGAGCACCCGCCAGCTTAGCTGCTTTAATCACGGTTTCCAGGTCGGCGTCAGGTTTTGACTGGGCAATATTTTCATATGCCGTTTTGTTAAATAAGAAATTTTCTTGTAAAACCACACCGACTTGCTGTCTGAGTGTTTCAATATTTATATTTTGTAATGGGATTCCATCTAAGGTAATTGCGCCTATTTCTGGGGTATAAAGGCGGAGTAATAAACGAGCCAATGTACTTTTTCCGGAACCAGAGGCACCGATAATACCAATGGTTTCTCCGGCTCTGATATCGAGCGTCAATCCTTTAATCGTTGGTGGAATATCGGGTTGATAGCGAAAAACAACATGGTTAAATGAGACTGCTCCTTGCAGTGTGATTTGCTGCTGGCCGGATTGATGCTCGGTTGGCAGGTTTAACATATCTCCTAACTTATCGACGGCCACCCGTGTTCTGATAAATTGTCCCCATAGTTCCACTAATCTGGCTAATGGTTGGGCCGTGTGATTTACCATCATATTGAAGGCGATCAACTGACCGATGGTCATTTGCAGTGATAAAACCTCTGATGCGCCTAACCAGAGAATTGCCGCACTGGTAACTTTTTGCAGTAGCATAACAATATGGTTTGAGCGATTACCCAGTTGCTGTACTGCATAACTAGTATTGACCATCTTCTCAGTCTGGCTATCCCAACGGCGAACGAATTTGGGCTCTACCGCCAGACTTTTCAGGGTTTCAGCACCAGAAACCGTTTCAGTCAGAAAAGAGGTATTTATTGCTGCATGGGTGAATTGTTGTTCAACCGCTTTTTCCATACGAGGCGTTACCCACCATGCCAAAATGGCATAAAAAGGGAAGGTTGCGAGAAAAACCCAAGTTAGTAGGCCGGATAACAGGCTCATCACGTAGATGAAAATAAACATAAATAGAACATCGACAGATAAGGTGAACATTGAGCCGGTCAGGAACTCTCTAACGGTATCCAGTTCACGCACCCGAGTAACAATAGCGCCCACTTGGCGGGATTTAAAAAAGAGTAAAGGTAGCCCGAACAGATGCCGGACTAGTTTTAATCCCAGTTTGATATCAATGCGGTTTGCGGTGTGAGCGTATTGGTATTCTCGTAATCCACGCAAAATCACCTCGATGATGCCGGCGATGATTAAGCCAAAGACTAATACATCAAGTGTTGATAGCGCTTGATGGATTAAGACCTTATCCATTACCACTTGAATAACCAAGGGAGAAATTAGCGCAAGAATCTGTAACACAAAGGAAAATAACAGTATCTCACATAGATTTTTCTTTTGTGCCAGAAATTCTGGAATAAACCAACGGATGTTAAATTTAGCTTGTTTCTGTTTTATTTTAATCCATTTTCCATTCCACTCTTTTATCAGCCTTTCTTCGGACCATATTTCAGGATTTTCTTTATCAACCCTCTGTATTAGTGAGCTTTCTTTATTCGATTTGGCTAAAACAAAGGGTAGGCCATTATTATCAAACAAGATTGCGGGTAGAAGTATATTATGGTGCTTTTTGCCTACGGAATTTTTACTTGAAATCGATAAATTAAATTTTTCCTCTATATTACTTATAGATGAATAATAACAATTAGATTTTTTTAATTTATCAATGTCAGTGATGTTTTCTTTTCTATTATATATCATCAATATTAATTTTAATGATGCTATGGTCAATTTCTCAATTTTATTCATGAAAAAATATCTTTAAAATCCACAAAATATGAATTAAAACAAATGGTTATATTAATTTTGTGTAGCATTTAAGTGTTGCTTATTATCTTATATTTATTGTCATTATCGATGTGGGTAAATGGGACTATATATGTGGGGTAAAAGGACTTTTTGGGTGTAAATGTTGATTTTGAGTTTTTTCTCTATATTATTTCATTGGTTTTTTTACTCTTAATGTATTTATAGATATAAAAATTCAAGATACCCGTGAATCAAATGTCTTTTTTGTTGTAAACATTGTATAACTTCATTAATAAATTGTTTATTTTTGGTAAATAAAAATATGTCTGAAAAATTCGTACAAACCATCTCTAGTGTTAATTATAATAAAGGGATTTTTTCTCTTTATTTCGTTGGTCAAGAACCTAATCGTATGGCGAATGGGATAATGGCAGAAAATGATAATGAACTTGAATTAAAGCAAGTTATCCATATGCCAGCATCGGGATTTATGTATATGGTTTCGATGGTTAAAAATATGTTGGAAGATCCACGAATGGCGGCTGAATTTGACAAATTGGTTGCAGCCGGGTTTTTACCTGCGCCACAAGTGGCTGAAGAGCAAATTGCATCGGAATCTATAGCGGAAGAACCTGCTAACGCTAAAAAACGCCTATCTAAAAATACAAAATAAGATCTCATGGTTGATTAGCGGATGGCGATTATACATCAACCAGTGAAACTGAATAACGCAGAAATTCAAGCAATGATTGGAGGAGTAATGCTGCTGAGTCAGCATTCTCCTCTGCATCGGAGATACCTGGTGTCCGAGTGGCAACAGCGTATCTTGCCTTCATTTGAGTTGAATCAGTTTTGCTATTACGAAGATGAACACGGGCACCCAATCGCCTTTTGTAATTGGGCTTTTTTATCTGAGCAGAATCGAGATGAGCTTCTTTCGGGAGAAAGAGAGCTTATCCACACAGACTGGCGCTCAGGTCCACATATCTTTTTTCCCGAAATGATTGCTCCTTTTGGTCACGGTCGTGAAGTTGCCAAGGATTTGCGCCGCCGTGTCTTTTTGCCGTGGAAAGGCCAGAAAGCTTGTACTGTCCGCGGGAAGCTGGATGTTCAAAATAACCGCTGTATTCGTCAGGTACAGTGGTTTTTTGTTTAATTTTTGTATGATTTAAAGGGATTTTTGATGGGGAAATCATCAAATAGAAGTACAGAGTACTTCTTTACAGGAAAATACTACGACGATAATGATGGTAATAGTATTACTGCTATTGGTGTTGGTGGTGAAGTTTATGCTTATGGCGGAAATGATGATGTTACTGTTGGTTCACTTAAAGTCGATGTATACCACACAGATGGTGACCTTGCGGTAAAGGGAGCTTCAGGTTACACCGGCATTAGTAAAACGGGAAATGGTGGCTTGTCATTTGCGGGGGCCGCCGGTGCGGCTTTTATTAATCATACGGGTGATACGGGAAATTTAAATTATTCGGGTGCTGCCGGCTACAATAAACTGGTTCGTAAGGGTTTGTCTGGTGATACAAATTTTAAAGGGGCTGGTGGATACAATAAGTTATGGCATGAAACTAACCGGGGAAATTTAGATTTTGCCGGCGCAGGGGCATACAACGACATTGACCGTACCTGGTTTAACCGTTATCAAGATTCACAGGGAAATGTGACTTTTAATGGCGCAGGCTCTGCAAACAGCATCAGCTCACGAGTGGAGAGCGGTAACGTTACATTTAATGGGGCTGGTGCTGATAATCACATTGTACGTAAAGGTAAAGAAGGTAATATTATCTTACGTGGTGCGGGGGCATCGAATCGCATTGAGCGTGTACGCCAAAATAAAGACGAGTATGAACAGACCCGCGGTGATATTACTGTTGAAGGTGCGGGGGGGTATAACAAACTCTATTCTGATGTCGCGCATGGCAATATTAATTTCTCCGGTGCGGGTGCTTACAATGAAATCACCAGAATAGGCATGAATAGCGATTCCGATGGTGAGACACTGGAATTTGCTAAAGCTAAAGAAATCGTATTGACGACGGCAACGATGGGAGGAAGCTGGATTCAGGAGTCTCAGCAAGTTACAGGTATTAAATCAACCGTCGAACCGAATACCTATCTTTTTGCGTTTGCTGACAAAATGTACACTAAAATCAGCAAAGTCCAGCTTCAGAATAATCCCACCACAGGTAGACTCGGTTATCATGCCACTTCTTGGTATAAAGCAGGTAACCACCTTAAAAATCTTGCGGCGAAAGAAATTTCGTCAGGCAATGGATTTATCGCGGTAAACGCTAATGGGGCTTACCGTCTCTCCAGTTTGGTTTTTGAGCATCAGCAACCTATCGAGATTCATGCTATCGAGGAAAGCCTATTGATAGATCGGTGGGTAACCTATGCGGGCGGCATGGTAATTAAAGCAGAGGATATCTCGCTAGGCGATGCCAAAATGGGGGGATATGCGATCTTCTCTGATGGCCGCAAAGTTGAGGTTTCCGCAGTCAAATCGAACCGGCAGCCCAATACTTATGTGTATGCCAAGGTAATGGGGCGATATACCAAAATTGTTGAAGTTCAGTTGAAAAACGATCCTGAAACAAGGCAACTGAAATACAAAGCAATAGCATGGTACAAAGCAGGCGATCATACGGGTAATTTGGCTAATGAAGAGCTTTCCTATGCTAACGGATATACCTCTATTGGCCCCGGTTACACGTTAAGCCAGCTTCAATATGACGTTAATACGGTGCGCCGTACTTCCCATCGATTAGTACATAGCGAAGAATATAGCCAGCAAGACCTTGTAAAGTCACCCACAAGCAGTGGTTACGTTAATTTTAACGGTGCGGGTGGTGGAAACGTTATTAAATCTAATGTCACGCGGGGAAATGTTAATTTTAAGGGCGCAGGAGCAGCGAATGTCATTTTGCACGGCTCAAAATTCGGTGATACCAATTTTGATGGTGCTGGTGCAGCTAACGTCGTTGTAAAAAGTGGTGAAGAGGGCGATCTGACATTCCGTGGCGCGGGTTTAGCCAATGTCTTGGTTCACCAAAGCCAGCGCGGAAAAATGGATGTTTACGCTGGTGGTGCGGTAAATGTTCTTGTGCGGGTCGGGGATGGGCGATATCTGGCACATCTTCTGGCTTATGGCAATATCTCGATCCACAAAGGCAACGGTAACAGCCGGGTGTTGATGTTGGGCGGGTACAACACTCATACCCAAATAGGTAATGGCAATGGGAACTGGTCCGGAGCGGGCGGTTTTAACGTCATCACCCAGGCCGGAGCAGGGGATATCTCTTCTGTACTTTTAGGTGGCGCTAACGTGCTAACAAAGCTCGGTGCGGGAGATATGGTTGCCGGTATGTTCGGCGGTGCCAATATTATCACCCATCTCAGTGAGGAGACTGAAACCGCCAACACCACCGCCATTGTGTTGGGCGGAGCCAACATCTTGACCAAGAAAGGGAAAGGCAATGCGTTGGCGGTAATGGGCGGTGGTGCAAACGTCCTTACGCATATCGGTGACGGCAATACCACGGGCGTGATGCTGGGTGGCGCGAATATCTTGACCAAAGTCGGAAAGGGTGACACGACTGGCATCCTGTTTGGCGTTGGCAATGTGTTGACCCATGTTGGTGACGGTTTGACGCTGGGCGTGATGGCTGCGGCAGGGAACATCTTCACCAAAGTCGGGGAGGAGACATCAATTGCGGTCATGATTGGTGCGGGCAACCTGTTTACCCATGTCGGCAAAGGGGATGCATGGGCGTTAATGGGGGGCGCAGTGAACGTCTTTACCAAAGTGGGTGACGGTAATGCGCTGGCCTTGATGGTAGCGGCGGGCAATGTGTTTACGCATATTGGGGATGGCACCAGTGTTGCGCTGATGCTGGCAAAGGGCAATATCGCCACGAAAGTGGGTAATGGCATGACCCTGGCGGCGATGATGGGCAAAGCCAATATCTTTACCCATGTCGGGGAGGGCAATACCTTTGCCGCCATGATTGGGGGTGCCAATGTGCTGACCAAAGTCGGTAACGACCTGACCGCCGCCTTAATGATAGGGAAAGCCAATATCTATTCGCATGTGGGTGATGGCACCAGTATCGGTTTGTTTGCCGGTGAATTGAACGTGATGACCAAAGTCGGTAATGGCACAACGCTGGCGGCCATGTTTGGTAAAGCCAATATGATGACCCATGTGGGGGATGGTTTAACCGGCGTGTTAGCACTGGGTGAGGCCAATATCGTTACCAAAGTGGGTGATGATTTTATGGGGGTGGTTGCGGCGGCTAAAGCGAACGTGATTACCCACGTGGGCAACTCAACGACGGCGGCTGTTTTGCTTGGCAAAGGCAATATTCTGACCAAAGTGGGCGACGGCACGGGCACGACAGTCGGCCTGCTTATTTCCGATGTCGGTAACATGATGACCCATGTTGGCGAAGGCACGACAGTGGGCTTCGCCAAAGGAAAAGCCAATATCATCACGAAGGTTGGTAATGGTACCGGCGTAAATGTGGCTTGGGGGGAAGCGAATGTCCTGACTCAAGTGGGAAAGGGCGACCGTTACAACTTCGCGAAAGGTAAAGTTAACCTTATTACCAAAGTGGGAAATGGACAAGAAGTCACAGTGGTTCAGGGGGATGCCAACATTATCACCCATGTGGGTAACGGTGATGATTACACCGGAGCCTGGGGCGAAGCCAACATCATCACTAAAGTTGGTGACGGGCGTAATGTGGTGCTGGCTAAAGGTCAGGCTAACATTGTCACCAAGGTAGGGAAGGGCGACAGCTTTAACGCCTTATGGAGCGAAGGCAATGCCGTCACCAAGGTGGGTGACGGTATACAGGTGACGGCGGCAAAAGGCAAAGCTAACGTCACGACGACAGTGGGCAATGGCTTAAATGTCACTGCTGCTCATGGTGACGCTAACATTAATACTCATGTAGGTAATGGTGTTTCGGTTAACGTGGCGTGGGGGAAATATAACGTCAATACCAAAGTTGGGGATGGCCTCAATGTTGCGGTAATGAAAGGCTTAGGTAATGCCAATATTCAAATTGGTCATGGCTTATATGTTAATGCCTCTTATGCGCGCAACAATGTGGCGATTAAGATTGGTGATGGTGATTTTTACAGCTTGGCTGTGGCATCGAGTAATACAGAAAGCAACAAACTTACCTCTTTCTTCAACAATATCAAACAAACTGTACTCGGTGTGGGTGGCAGCCAGGCGATTAACTATCTGGTGCATGGGGATGAAGCAAACACATCGGGTACCCACAAAGGCAGAGGTGCGATTAACTTAACTGAAGTTTCCTCCATTGATGGTTTTAAGATGGATGAAATTGATCAAGTTGGTTCGGACTTAAATAATCATCTGAGCAGTTCTGTAACAGCGGTAGAAGTACCTAATATTGACTCAATAGAAAATTCTTTAGCCAGTTCGTTGAATCGAAAAACGCGGTCGGTATCAGATCGGAACGAAAATCTGATCGTCAATGGTAATTTTGAACAAGGTAATCAAGGTTGGCAATCAACCAATGGTGTTGAAGCATATTATGAGGCAAGTGCTTACGGCCTTGATAACGCAGGTCATGGCTCACGGGTCAGTGAACTTGATGTGGATGTCAGTACCACTATTTACCAGGATCTGAAAAACCGGTTTGAAGGTGAAGTCATTTCATTAAGCTTTGATTTTGCAAAACGTGCAAATAATGTTATGCCTAATGAAGGCATGGAAGTTATTTGGAATGGTGAAAGTAAATTTACCATTACTAATGGTGATACGGCATGGCAAAGTGAAACACTGGAATTAATCGCTAAAGCAGGTACTAACCGTATCGAATTTAAAGGTATCGGCGATAATAATGGTATTGGTTATATCTTGGATAACGTTGTTGCAAAATCTGTAGGTACATTGCCAGCCAATAGTGTTACTGAATATGCCAGGCAAGATCAGGCGGCTAAAAATGCGTTAAGTGATAAAGATAAAGCCGAAAAAGATCGCCAGCTTCTGGAACAAGAAAAAGAGAAACAACTGGCAGCGATTGAAAAATCGAAATCTCAATTGGAATCAACGGATCAGGAAGCTCTTAACCAAAATGGGCAAGTACAGAGTGATGCGATAAAAGAAGAAGCTCAGGCAGCGACTGAAGAACTGACTTTAATCGCTGACAAATTTAAACAACTTAAAGATGAAACTGATGATAGTCGTGAGTTGGATAACCATTATCTCGACTACGTGGGTGGAATTTCTGAGGACATCCAGAAGCGGTTGGATGATATCCGTCCGACATTAGAAAAACGGCTGGCAGAGATACATCGGGATACTATTGATACACAGCAAAAAGTAAAAGATGCTGTGGTGCTATCAGAAGCAGGTGCTGAAAAAGGTAAACAAAATCGTGATAAGGCGATTCTTGATGGTGTAGACGCACAATTCAAAGCAGATCAGAGAAAAGAAGAAGCTCTTTCACAACAGCAGCAGGCAGAAAAGGCGAAGGACAACGCCAATATTGCGTATCAGAATGCAGAAAGCCGTGGTAAGCGTGATACCGTAGCGGCGGAAAGTAAAGCAGCTCAGACCCAAACTGATGCTAAAGGGGCGAAACTAAGTGACTCTAAACCTGCTCGTATTGGTGCAAGTGGCAGTGGCTTGTCAGGAGAAAAAGCCTATGAGTCAACGGGGGCGGGAGAAACCGGCAGCCATATTGATCCTGAATCGATGCCAGAAGCGAGAAACAGATATTATCAAGGACTGACCGAAGAAGAATTGCAAGCGTTGGAGAGTGCTAAACAAGCTGTTAGCCGGTTGCAGATCAACGCGGGAATTCGTGCAAAAAATACTGGTGTTTCGTTTATTCCTCGGTCTGTTGAAACACAATCTGACAGCATTGTGGTTCCTCTTTCACATGAGACGCGTGAACTCGTTAGAAAAGCGCCGATAATTTCTGGTATTAATCTGGAAGGATTGGGTGGCAGCAAGAAGAGGGCAGTCGATTCTTCCGTACTCAGTCGTGCACAAAAAATCGCCCATATCTACCGTTGGCTTGATAATGGTAACAATAATGCATCGGACGAATATATTCCTGTTCCCGGATTTAAGCGTGTTAATGCAGATATTTCTGATAAAACCAGGCAACGGATAGTGACTTTTGTTGAACGGCATCTCAAGAATCCCAATGCCAAAAATAAAGTACCTGAAAATGAAATCACATCTTTAGCGAAACTATTTGTTGACGCCACATTAGATTATGACTGGGATAAACGAGTTGAGTTTATTACAAAACTAGACAGTTATGGCTATGGCTTTGAACCTGCCCGCGATGACAAAAGTATTGTTTCATTCTGGTCCGGGAAGAGTTTTAGAAGGCATCGAGATGTTCTTGAGGCCGCTCAACCGGATGGTAAGAAAATTGTTTACGATGTTGATGTGCAGGGAAACGCTTTTGCGATTCAACTCAATCAGCAACTCATGCGTTGGGGAATTATGTACCTCGCCGATCCTGAAAATAGTGAACATAAAGCGCTAAGATCGGCAATTGATGCTGCTACGTATAGCAACACTGGTTTCTGGAGTTCCATCTATGCCGCGGGATCACGTGGTGATGTTTATTTGATCTCTGAGGGGGGATTACGTCTTGGCAACTATTTCTGGAATGTTGAATTACCTGTATTGCGTAAACTACAACGTGAAGGATTAGTCGGTGATATTCGATTGTTGGATAAGCCGGCAAGTGAATATAAAGGGTTGCCTACCGAGTCGATTGGCCGCAAATTAACAGAGGCGGGTATTGCTGTGCAGGCGCGGTTTGATGTTTTGACTATTGAAGAACAGAAAAAACGGCTGTTAGCTAACCCCGGCGGCTATAAAGCCGATACCGTTGTTGATCTCGATATTAAGCTTAGTGCTATCGACACGATGCTGAATCAAGCATTGCCGTTTTATGGATTACGTACAGAACGTAACATATTAGTGCAAAAGAGTGATGAAGGATTTGAGGTGCGTTCGTGGCCAGGTAATGGCAATGAATTTAAGAGAATTATTGTAAAAAATACCACTAGCAATAATCTGCTTAAAGCAGTTGAACGTTTTATTCTTGCTAATTACGACAATTATGCACAGTTACCTGATGAGTTATATTTCATTGAAGATCGGATTATATCTCATCATCAAGGACATACTCGAATTCTTACTGAGAAAGTGAATGGCATCTGGAAGCCCATACCAAAATTGATGTCGGTGAGTGAGTTCCAGCAAGCCGCATCTGTTGCAGGTAAAATTCGTGGTGACAGTTATCAAAAAGTGATTGATGCATTAGAGAGTTATCACAATGCCCGACAAGGAAGAAAAGACTATGAATTGGATGTGATTGGAAAATTATCCGATTTGCGCCAACAGGTTGAAGGATATCTCTTAGGTCATCCTGACTCAGGTCGTGTACCAGCAATGAAGGACTTATTGTCTCAAATTGACACGCGTTTCGAAGAGTCGATGGTGCTTGCTGAATCCACGGTGAGAATCCCAGAGCAAGGCGATTTCAGTAGTCTGTACGATAAGTTTGACAGTGCGAATATCAAGGATTCAAAACATCTTTATATTGATGAAAATGGTGATTTTGTCACTCGGGGTAAGGCAAATATTCATATTAACCAGAAAGCGGAGAGTTCTGATAAAGCGGTTGAGCAAGTCAAGGCGGCGGTTATTAAAGAATATGGTCAAGATGTCTCAGATGCCGTCTTCTCGAATCTGAAAGCCAGCGATTTATCGATGGATGGTAAAGGCATTGATGTCTCTGGTTTAGGAAAAATCCATCAAGCGATTGAGCAGCATTTATCTCCGATAAGTGCCACACTGTTTGTTTGGAAACCAAGCGATCATAGCGAATTGGGTCACGTCGCCATGCAAATTGGTCAGGGACGTGCGCATATTAATACTGACGACGCGGGTGCTATCAATGAGAAAAATTATGTCAGTTGGTGGCCGTCGTTGAACCATAAAACTCTTGAAGCAGATGTAGCCTTTGAAGAGCATGATAAGTTCGGCCTGAAAGATGGTGATCGTAAATTACAACGTTTCATTGAAAAGCTGCAATTGGCACGAGGGATAGATATAACCTTCAAAGATGTTACTGAAGGCTTTGCCATGATGGCATTGGCAAATCCTACGTTGTTGCAATCAGCCGACATTCCTGAGCAGATATACCAGCCATTTGTTGAAATGTGGAATGATCATCAATATGAGATGGCCGATGTTGGCAGACTTTTTGCGGAAGAATTGCGATATCAAGCCGATAAAAATGTACAAGATCCTCAACTGGCAGAAAAACGTGTTGCTAATGTCATTCGTGAATTTAAAGAGCGAGAGTTGGAGAATATTCGGGACTTTAAAATTAGCGAAGCCGATCAAGGGCGCGTATTCCGCATTAACCTTGAAGGTCTGGATGTGGCGGCAATGCAGGCGGAATGGAATAAAATCAGTAGCGACCCTAATAAGCATTATCAATTGCTGACGAATAACTGTTCAAGCATTGTTGCCAGAGTATTAAAAGCAGGGGGTGCGGATAAACTTGTCGGTCATAAGTGGCTACCAAAGTTTGGTACCTGGACGCCAACTGAGTTGTTTAATTATGCTCAGGCACTTCAGGAAGCTCAGCTTGAAACAATAGCGAAAAAACAAAACCACTCTCCTGTGGAAGATTTAACTGCGTTATCTGGCAAAAATAAGGCATTAGAAACAGTCGTCATGGAGAATGATAGCACTCCATTATTGAATGAACTTATTACCAAGGATGGTTTGCGTAAGGAGGCCAAAGTTTTTGCTAAACCGATAGGTCCTTCTTATCAGGTAATTCTGGACGAACTTGACCGCATTCATAACCTGACTGGAAACGAGCAGTTAGCCGCAGGCTTCGAACTATATCAACGTATTACCCGTTACCTTGATGCACATCCTGATTCCAAACGTAATACCGCCTTGAGCAACGTACAGACGCAACTGGGGGATATTATGTTTAGCGGTGCATTACAGGAGGTGCGTGGCCCGTTGCTGGAGATAGCTCAAACTCGACCTGAGATGGCATTACGGATCTACCAGATTGCCAGCAATGAAGTTCGTGGTGATACACCAGGACTGACAGATCTGATGGTGCGTTGGGTGAAGGAAGATCCTTATCTTGCTGCTAAGTTAGGATATCAGGGGGAAATTCCCGCCGATCTCGCTTTTAATCCTAAATTCCATGTGGATTTAGGTGATCAGTTTGATGATTTCAAACAATGCCTGAGTCGAGCTCAAGATAAGGGATTGCTGACTCATGCTCGGATTGATGAGCGGAATAAGCGGGTTCATCTCGGCTACAGTTATAATGAGCTGCTGGATATGACGGGATCTGAAGATGTGAAGATGGCGGTCTATTTCCTTAAGGAAGTCGCTAAACAAGCGGATCCAAATTTTGCTGGTTCACACGAAGCGATTTTACTTAATCGGTTTGCTAATCCTGCCTACTTGGTTCAGTTGGAGCGGGGTAGGTTGGCACAGATAGAAGCGATATATCACAGCTCCCGTCAAACAGATGTCGCGGCTTGGGACAAACAATATTCCTCAGACGCCCTGACACAACTCAACCGTCAGCTTAGTGACGGGGTAGATCTGAATAACCAGTTATCGGTGCTACTTAAGGATCGCCAAGGGTTGCTGATCGGTGAGAGTCATGGTTCAGATCTTAATGGATTGCGTTTTGTCAATGAGCAGATGGATGCGTTGAAAGCTCATGGCGTGACGGTTATTGGATTGGAGCATTTGCGTTCGGATTTGGCTCAGCCGTTGATAGATAAGTTCTTGGCAGGTGGAGATATGCCCGCTGAACTGGCCGCTATGATTGAGACCAAACATTTGCCTGTTGACTTATTTGCGCGGGCTAAAAGTAAAGGGATCAAAATTATTGTATTGGATGACAACAGCACGACTCGTCCGGCAATAGAGGGATCACAACATGGCCTGATGTATCGTGCTGGTGCAGCTAATAATGTGGCGGTTGGGCAGTTGGGACAATTAGCTGAGGGAGAGAAATTTGTTGCCATTTATGGTGATGCTCATCTGCAATCCCATGAAGGTATTGATCATTTTGTACCTGGCATGACTCATCGTCTCGGTTTGCCGGCCCTTAAAGTGGATGCAAATAACCGTTTCATAGCTCAGGCGGATGATATTAGCCTGCGCAAGCGTTATGACGATGTTGCCAATGTGCTGCGTATTCAATTGCTTAATGGTTTGCAAGCCACATCAGCGGTAGAGTTAGTTCATAAGCCCGTTGAGCTCTGGCAAACAGTAGAGGTAATACCACAAACCGATGGTCGAGAGACCCGCTTTGATGGTCAAATCATTATCCAGATGGAGGATGATCCTGTAACAGTCAAAGCAGCGGCTAATCTGGCGAGTAAGCACCCGGATTCCAGCGTAGTTGTTCAGCTTGATTCTGAGGGTAAATACCGCGTTGTCTATGGTGATTCATCTAAATTTACACCATCGGACAAGTTACGCTGGCAGATTGTGGGGCATGGTCGTAGCGAATCAGAGCGGAATAACACGCGTCTGAGTGGTTACAGTGCCGATGAACTGGCAATAAAACTCAAACAATTCACTCAAAGCTTTGGTCCGGCGGGTAAACCAGACCATATTAGCATCGTGGGTTGTTCGCTGATTAATGATGACAAACGAGATGACTTTGCTCGTCACTTCATCACCACCTTAAAAGGGCAAGGTATTCACACAACTGTTTCGGCTCGTCGTAGTGAAGTTGCCGTTGATGTGACTGGGCGTAAATTTACCCAGAATGAAAATAATCAATGGATCAATAATCTGACTGATAACAAAGTCGTCTTGAGTTGGAATGAAAAAGGTGAACTTGAAACTCGTTCAGAGCGAGTGCGTCGCAATATTGCTGAAAGCGATATCAATCTTTCTCGTGTCGGTGTCGCGGATACTGATACGCCACCTAAAGGTGCAATTGTGGATAATGCAGATATTTTCACTGCGCCAGAGAAGCGCAAAAATAAAATTGAAACCGATTCAAGTCATGTATCGAATAACCAACTAATTTACTCAGGTAATATTCAGGTGGATGTGGGGAATGGTGAATTTACTGCGCTCAATTGGGGAACATCGAACGTTGGCATCAAAGTAGGTATTGGTGGCTTTAAATCATTGGCCTTCGGGGATAATAATGTGATGGTGCACATCGGCAATGGTGACAGTCAACACAGCTTCGATATTGCAGGTTATCAGGCGCTTGAAGGGGCACAAATGTTTATTGGCAATCGTAACGTCAGTTTCAATAAAGGCCGTAGTAATGACCTGATTGTGATGATGGATAAATCCCTGCCAACGCCGCCGTTGGTTAATCCATTTGATGGTGCAGCCCGTATTTCCGGTGTGTTGCAAAGCATTGCTCATTCTGGTGAAGAGCAGGACTGGCTAGCGGTGCAAGATCAGCAATGGACAATCGCTGGCGCGAAAAAATTTGTTCAGGATATGTCTGGTTTGGACCAAACCAGCAGCGTTGACTATAAGACGCTGGTTGATTTGGGTTCTCAACATGAGCGTAGTAGCCGTGGTCTGAAAAGTGATACGGAAGCCGCGCTGAATAAGCAATTCAACCAGTGGCTAAGCAGTAATGACAACAGCGTTGATATGAGCAAAATGAGCCGCGCAGATAAATTCCGCCAAGCCAATGAAAAACTGGCATTCAACTTTGCAGTAGGGGGCCAAGGGGCGGATATTCAAGTGACCACGGGTAACTGGAACTTTATGTTTGGTGACAATATCCAGTCGATTCTCGATACTAACCTGGGTTCGTTGTTCAGTTTAATGACTCAGCAATACTCGACAACCGGTATAGCGAAGACCACGTTTACCTATAATCCGCAGGATTTGCCTCGCCAGCTTAAGAATAAATTGCTTGGCCGGTTAGCCAGTGTGAATGTAGATACCACTTTAGCGGATATCTTTGATGTGGATTACACTGCGGATGGTCGTATTGTCTCCCGTGGAGACGAGCCAGTGGATGGTGTGGCTATTCTAAAAGAGATGATTGAAGTCATTGGAAAATTCGGTGGTGAACAACTGAAAGTTTTCACTGATCCAGATAAATTGCTAGACGGCCTGAAATCTCACCTCAATATGGGGACGGATGGCATTAAATCCTTTGCTGAGAGTCATGGACTGAAACAGAAAGAGCCTGATGAAAATGAAAAAGCGGAGAGCACCGAACCAGAGCGTGCACTTGGTTTTCATTCGCTGAATTTGCCTAACCTGTTTGCGACGATGTTCAGCAAAGATAAGCAAGAAGAGATGAAGTCATTAGTGACCAATTTAAAAGGAAATCTAACCGCGGATCTGCTCAATATGGAGCAGAAAACGTTTGATTTCTTGCGTAACAGCGGTCATCTGCAAGGGAATAGCGATATCCATGTATCGTTGGGGAACTATAACTTCAACTGGGGCGGTGATGGTAAAGATCTTGGTGCCTATCTGGGAGATAACAACAACTTCTGGGGTGGTCGCGGAGATGATGTTTATTATTCAATCGGTACTTCCAACATCTTTGCGGGCGGTGCAGGTAATGATCTGGGCGTACTGATGGGGCGTGAAAACTGGATGTTTGGCGGTAATGGCGATGATACCGCGGTGGTAGCCGGACGCATTAACCATGTGTTCATGGGGGAAGGTAATGACCAGACGTTTGTCTTTGGCGAAGGCGGCTTAATTAATACCGATAAGGGCCAGGATTACGTTGTCACCTCAGGCAACTACAACCGGGTGGATACCGGAGAAGATCAAGATTATGCCGTGACTATTGGTAATAACAACCGGGTTGAGTTAGGTGAAGGCCATGACTTTGCTAGAGTATTTGGTAATGACAACCAAATTGACGGCAACGCCGGTAACGATGTGATTAAACTGTTGGGCTACCATGCGGTGATTAATGGTGGAGAAGGTGATGACCATCTGATAGCGGCCGCTATTTCGAAGTTCAGCCAGTTTAATGGCGGTGATGGTCAGGATCTGCTGGTATTAGGGGGTTATCAGAACCGTTTTCAGGGTGGTACCGGCGTAGACAGTTTTGTGGTCAGCGGTAAGGTAATTGACAGTCAGATTGATGATATCAATGCAGAAGATATGATTGTCTTTGACGGTATGGACTGGCAAAACCTGTGGTTCCAACGTAGCGGATATGATCTGGTGTTATCAGTAAACCGCCATACCGAAGATAAAACCGCTCAGGGGGCATTTGAATCAATAGGTTCAGTCACTTTTAGTCATTATTTTGATGGTAACCGCGCCAAACTGGTCGTACAGATGAGGGATAAGAATACATCGGGGGAGCGTGAGTTTACGGCTCTATCGGATAATGCGGTTGATACCTTGATCCAATCAATGAGCAGTTTTGCTCCGACAGCGGGCGATAATGGTTTTATTGAAAATCTGGACAGTAAGGCAAAAATTGCCATTACAACGGCGTGGGCAGATACTACTATTGGTAAGACGCAGTTTGCGTAATTAGTTCTCAAGAATAAAAGTTAAAATGAATAATAAAAATGGCTCACAGAATGGGTGAGCTTTTTTTTCCGCTGAATAACAAATGCTCGTTATATTATAGTTTGTTCACTGACCAATGGTTATTTTTATTGATTAATTTCATTTGTCATTATTATTTCCTGACTAAAAAAGTAGGATATTATTATCTCATTTACTTGTACTGTTTTAATGTCTATAATCTGTGTGGTTATTTATGGGAATGGAATAAAGTAATTGATCGTAATTGATGAAATTTTATATCTTAGTTTAGTCGTTACTTTATTATCTTCTCTGTATTTTCAATATTATCGCGGAAAAAACATCTGTGTTAACGATCTTTTTGAATTTTTTATTTATCTCATTCGATGGATTTGTTTTAAGGTGTTTGTAAATCGATCAAATTGAAACTTTTCTGAACTTAATATTTTC
Organism: Photorhabdus sp. HUG-39; assembly: GCF_963878365.1. Classification (NCBI taxonomy): domain Bacteria; kingdom Pseudomonadati; phylum Pseudomonadota; class Gammaproteobacteria; order Enterobacterales; family Morganellaceae; genus Photorhabdus; species Photorhabdus sp. HUG-39. Next base: position 243,152 of record NZ_CAWNWY010000002.1, read on the forward strand.
TTTGTTATATCCGTGTTATTAATAAATTACTTTTTGGAAAAAGTATGTTTGATAAATTCATGCAAACAATATCTGATGTTAATTTTAATGGCGGTTTTTTCTTTATTTGATTTTTTGCTATTAAAAATTCAGAAGATTTCACTGTTTCGTGAGAGATTGAATATTCAAAATAACTGCCCTATCTGTTAGGTGCAGTGGTTTTCTGCTTAACTTCAATAATAAATTAAAGGACTATTGATGGGGAAATCATCAAATAGAAGTACAGAGTACTTTTTTACTGGGAAATATTATGACGATAATGACGGTAACAGTATTACTGCTATTGGTATTGGTGGTGAAGTTTATGCTTATGGCGGAGATGATGATGTTACTGTTGGTTCATTAAAGGTCGGTGTATACCATACGAATGGTGAACTTTCGGTAAAGGGAGCCTCAGGTTATACCGGTATTAGTAAAACGGGAAATGGCGGCTTGTCATTTGCCGGTGCAGCCGGTGCGGCTATTATTAATCACACGGGTGAAGTTGGAAATTTAAATTATTCGGGTGCTGCCGGCTATAACAAACTGGTTCGTAAAGGTTTATCTGGAGATACAAGTTTTAAAGGGGCTGGTGGATATAATCAGTTATGGCATGAAACTGATCAGGGAAATGTTTATTTTGCTGGCGCAGGAGCGGCTAACAAAATTGACCGTACCTGGTTTAATCATTATGAGGGTACTCAAGGAGATGTGACATTTAACGGCGCAGGCGCTGCAAATAGTATCGATTCGCGGATAGAAAGCGGCGATGTCATTTTGAATGGGGTTGGTGCTGATAATCATATTGTACGTAAAGGTAGAGAAGGTAACATTATCTTGCGTGGTGCGGGGGCAGCGAATCGCATTGAACGTATACGCCACAGTGAAGATAGGTATGGACAGACACAGGGTAATATTACTTTTAAAGGTGCGGGGGGATATAACAAACTCTATTCTGACGTTGCTCACGGTAATATTCATTTTACTGGTGCAGGGGCTTATAACGAAATTACCCGAGCAGGGATGGAAAATGAAATAGAATTTGCTCAGGCTAAAGATATTGTGATGACATCAGCCACAATGGAAGGACGCTGGATTCAACAATCCCAGCAAGTTAACGCGGTTAAATCCGCGGTAGAGCCTGATACTTATCTCTTTGCCATTGCCAATAATGTTAATACTAAAGTTGTTTCTGTGCGGCTGCAAAATAATCCTGATACCGGTAAGCTCCGTTATTATGCCACTTCTTGGTATAAGGAAGGTAATCATCTTAAGGATATTGCTAAGGAAAATATCAACGTAAATAATGGATTTATCCCCGTTAAAAGGGAAGGTGCTATTACGCTTGCCAATATTAATCTTGTATATCGACAAGAAACCACAATACAGGGCGTTGAGGAGGCATTATTAACCGATAGATGGGTGAATTATTCCGATGGTACTAACATTGAAGCGAAAAATGTCACACTGGGTAGTGCCAAAATGGGGGGATACGCGCTCTCTTCTGATGGGCTGAAAATCGATGTCTCTCCGGTGAAATCAAACGAGCAGCCGGATACTTATGTATATGCAATATTTCTGGAACCTTATACCAAAGTGGTTGAGGTTAAGTTGGCGAATGATTATGAAACAGGAAAGCTGAAATATATTGCAAAATCTTGGTATAAAAAAGGGGACCATACTGGCCGTTTGGCGAATGAACATTTTTCCTATCCTCGCGGTTATCGATCAATGGGGGCTGGTTATACGTTAAGTCAGCTTCACTATGATTTAAATGTAACAGATGAGATTACTGATTGTCTGACTGATATTGAAGGTTATTTTGAGCAAGATGTTATTAAATCATCAAAGAATGGCGGTGATAGTTCGGGTAATATTTATTTCATCGGTGCAGGGGGTGGAAACGTTATTACATCCAATGTGTCGCACGGTAATATTAATTTCACAGGAGCGGGCGCGGCTAACATTATTCTACACAGTTCAACATTCGGTAATACCTATTTTGACGGGGGAGGTGGTGCTAATGTTATTGTGAAAAACGGTGAAGAGGGCAATCTATCGTTCCGTGGTGCGGGTTTAGCCAATGTCTTGGTTCACCAAAGCCAGCGCGGGAAAATGGATGTTTACGCCAGCGGCGCGGTAAATATTCTTGTGCGTGTCGGGGATGGACAATATCTGGCTCACCTTCTGTCCTATGGCAATATTTCAATTCACAAAGGCAGCGGTAACAGCCGGGTGCTGATGTTAGGCGGGTACAACACTCATACCCAAATCGGTAATGGCAATGGGAACTGGTCCGGTGCGGGCGGTTTTAACGTCATCACCCAGGCCGGAACAGGGGATATCTTCTCCGTACTTTTGGGTGGTGCTAACGTACTGACTAAACTCGGTGCGGGAGATCTGGTTTCCGGTCTGTTCGGCGGTGCCAATATTATCACCCATCTCAGTGAGGAGACTGAAACGTCAAACACTACAGCAATAGCGTTGGGCGGAGCTAACATCTTTACCAAGAAAGGGAAAGGCTATGCGCTGGCGGTCATGGGCGGCGGTGCGAATGTTCTTACACATATCGGTGACGGCAATACCACGGGCGTGATGCTGGGTGGCGCGAATATCTTAACCAAAGTCGGAAAGGGTGACACCACCGGCATCATGTTCGGCATTGGCAACGTGCTGACCCATGTTGGCGACGGTTTGACACTGGGCGTGATGGCCGCGGCAGGGAACATCTTCACTAAAGTCGGGGAGGGGACATCAATTGCGTCCCTGATTGGCGCGGGTAACCTGTTTACTCATGTCGGCAAAGGGGATACTTGGGCGTTAATGGGCGGCGCAGTGAACGTATTTACCAAAGTGGGTGACGGTAATGCGCTGGCCTTGATGGTAGCCGCAGGCAATGTGTTTACGCATATTGGGGATGGCACCAGTGTTGCGCTGATGCTGGCAAAAGGCAATATCGCCACGAAAGTGGGTAATGGCATGACCCTGGCGGCGATGATCGGCAAAGCCAATCTCTTTACCCATGTTGGGGATGGCAATACCTTTGCGGCTCTGATTGGCGGGATTAATGTGCTGACCAAAGTCGGTCATGACCAGACCGCCGCCTTAATGATAGGGAAAGCGAATATTTTTACCCATGTGGGTAATGGCGTCAGTATTGGTTTGTTTGCCGGTGAACTGAACGTGATGACCAAAGTCGGCGAGGGGACAACACTGGCGGCCATGTTTGGTAAAGCCAACGTTATGACTCATGTGGGGGATGGCTTAACAGGGGTGTTAGCACTGGGTGAGGCGAATATCGTCACCAAGGTGGGTGATGATTTTATGGGGGTGGTTGCGGCGGCGAAAGCGAACGTCATCACGCATGTGGGAGATTCAACAACTGCGGGCGTGCTTCTTGGCAAGGGTAATATCCTGACCAAAGTGGGCGACGGTACCACAGTCGGCCTGCTTATTTCCGATGTCGGTAACGTGATGACCCATGTCGGCGAGGGCACGACAGTGGGGTTTGCCAAAGGTAAAGCCAATCTTATCACCAAAATTGGCGATGGCACCGGGGTGAATGCGGCTTGGGGTGAAGCGAATATCCTGACTCAGGTGGGAAATGGCGACCGTTACACCTTTGCGAAAGGTAAAGCTAACATCATTACCAAAGTAGGGAAGGGACAAGAAGTCACGGTGGTGCAGGGCGATGCCAATATCATTACCCATGTGGGTAACGGTGACGATTACACCGGTGCCTGGGGTAAAGCCAACGTGATCACTAAAGTCGGTGACGGGCGTAATGTGGTGCTGGCGAAAGGTAAGGCTAACATTGTCACTCAGGTGGGTAAAGGAGACGGTTTTAATGCCTTATGGAGCGAAGGCAATGCCGTCACCAAAGTGGGTGACGGTATGCAGGTGACGGTGGCAAAAGGGAAAGCTAACGTAACGACAACAGTGGGCAATGGCTTAAATATCACCGCTGCTCATAGTGACGTTAACATTAACACTCATGTAGGTAATGGCGTTTCGGTTAACCTGGCGTGGGGTAAGCACAATATTAATGCCAAAGTGGGCAATGGCCTCAATGTTGCGGTCATGAAAGGTCAAGCTAATGCCAATATCCATGTGGGTGATGGTCTGGGTATCAACGCTTGTTATGCACGTAATAACGTGGTGGTTAAGATTGGTAATGGTGATTTCTACAGCTTCTCTGTTACAGAAGGCAACAAACTTTCTTCCCTCTTTGAGCATATCAAACAGACAACATTAGGTGTGGGCGGCAGTCAGGCAATCAACTATTTGGTTCATGGACAGGAAGCTAACACGTCGGGCACCCATGAAGGCAGAGGGGCGATTCATTTAGCGGAAGTATCTGCTATTGATGGCTTTCAGATGGATGAAATTGCGTCGGTAAGTTCAGATTTAAACCATAGTTTCAATGGTGCTATAACAGCCGTGGAGACGCCTGACGTCAGTTCAATAGAAAGTGTTTTGAGTCAAAAAACGCTATCGGAGTCAGATCAGGATGAAAATCTGATTGTCAATGGTGACTTTGAGCAAGGTAATCAAGGTTGGCAGTCAACTCATGGCATAGAGGCATATAACCCAGCGAGTGCTTATGGTCTTGATAATACCGGTGATGGTGAACGAGCCGGTAAATTTGATGTTGATAAAAATACTGTAATTTGGCAGGAATTACAAAATTTGTCTGAAGGAGAAGTGGTTTCACTGACTTTTGATTTTATGAGTCATTTAGAGATGGTGGACCGTGATCTGAGTGACTGCGGAATAGTGGTGTTGTGGAATGGTAAGTCTGTATTCTCAGCTTCTGGACCGGGAGCTATATGGCGAACTCAAAAACTCGATTTAATGGCAAAAGCAGGTACTAACCGGATTGAATTTAAAGGTACAGGCCAGGATGATGGATTTAGCTATATCTTAGACAATATCGCTGTGAAATCTGAGACGTCACTGATTGTCAATAGTGACCTTGAGCAAGGTAAATTGGGTTGGCAATCAACCAATGATATTGCGGCCTATAGCCCAGTGAGTACTGATGAACCTAATAATACCCGTTATGGCGAACGAGTCAGTGAACTTGATGTTGATAAAAACACCACAATTTACCAGGACCTGCAAAACCGTTCTGAGGGAGAAGTGATTTCGCTGAGCTTTGATTTTGCCAATCGTCCCAATGCTTATTCAGCTGACAATGGTATGGATGTTTTCTGGAACGGCAAACTTGTATTCTCGACTTTTGGCGATGCCGAGAAATGGCAAAATAAAACACTAGAGCTGACAGCAAAAGCGGGCAGTAATCGAATTGAGTTTAAAGGAACTGGTTTGAATGATGGTATAGGCTATATTCTGGACAACGTTATTGCAAAATCTAAGCGCTCACGACAAGCCAATATTATTACCGAACAGGTGAAACAGGATAAAGCGGCGCAAAATGCGTTAAGCGATAAAGAAAAAGCAGAAAAAGATCGCCAACTGTTGGAACAGGAAAAAGAGAAACAACTGGCAGAAATTGCGAAATCGCAATCCCAGTTGGAATTAACGGATCAGGCAGCAGTTAGCCGAAATGGGCTGACACAGCGTAAGGCGATAGAAACAGAAGCGCAGGCGGAGACTGACAAACTGGTTTCCATGACGCAAGGTTTGGATGTGCTTGGTGACTATGCCAACTACAGCGGCCAATCAGGTGACCAGTGGCGTAATCAGTTTGCTTCCCAATTTTTGAACCGTACCCAGGACGAGCTGAATTACACCAAATTTATTACCCAAAAAAAATTAGCTAATGCTCAACGATCTATTACGGATAACCAACAACAAGTAAAAGAAGCGGTTAAGAAATCCGAGATTGGCGTAGCGCAAAGTGAGCAGCATCATGCCAGTGCAAAACAAGATATTGCAGAGGCTCAGAAGAAAGCAGAGTTAAGAAAAGAAGAAGCATTATTGCAGCAACAGCGGGCTAAAGAAGCGGAAAATGACGCAAATATCGCCTATCAGGGGTCGGAATATCGGGGTAAACGTGATATTGCTGCGGCTGAAAATAAAATTGCCCAGGTACAAGAAGATGTTAGAGGGGCAAAACAGGGCGATTCCAAACCTGATCGTACCGGTGCCGGTGGTAGTGGTTTGTCTGGTAATGCCTACGAATCGACAGGCGCGGGAGAAACCGGTAGCTATATTGATCCCGAATTAATACCGGAAGCTGAAAAAAGATTCTACAAGGGATTGACCGAAGAAGAGCTACAGGCGTTGGATGATGCTAAACAAGCGGTTGAGCGTCTACAGATAAATGCCAGTATCCGCGCGAAAAATACTGGCGTTTTAACTACTTCAAAGTTTGCCAAAGGACAATCTGACGATAGGGTGATACCAACGTCGAACAGTTCAGGTGAGCGAGTCAGAAGAGTGCCGCGGATTTCAGGCATTAATCTGAAATCGTTGGGGAATGATGTCAAGGTAGAACAGAAAGATTCTGCAATATTTGACAATGCAAAATTTAATGTATTGAAAGAGGGAAATAAGCTATTTATCAACCCTAATGTACGAACATTGGGGCGGAAAAGGCGACTTAGTAAAGCGCTGGTTGCTGTACGTGATATGTTCTATAAAACGATGAGCCATTTCGATGAAGAGCATATATTGCTGCTTGAGCAGGCGATAGCTGATTGGCAACAGCATAGCCCAAAGGAATTTGCTCTACGCACCAATCAGGTGAACTTAGTACGTTTTAAAATGGGCCGAATGATAGAGCACTTGCAGGCTCAGCGAGCTGAATCCGCTGGCGTCCTTGGGATCGCCGTGGCGCCTCGACATGCTGAACATCTTAAGCAGCGGGTCATATTTGATGGAACTGGACGTGTTGTCGGTTTAAAAAACGGTGTAACACAAAACGAAATTAATCATCTTATTGAGTGGAAAATTACACCGTTGACTCGAACGAACTCAACCGCTAAACGGGAAGCGCCTAAGACCGAGAGTGAAAGTTTGGTTGCTTTTATGAGCCGATTGGAAACCGCGAATATCCCGGAAGCGAGGCTTTTGATTGGACGGGCTAGAAGACTCTGGCTCACTGGACAAGTCACATCGAAGGAAACTATCAAGTTATTTGATGCTGCTGCTAGCCAGTTACAGGCATATCCTGAGTTACATGCTTTGGTACTGTCATTACAGGCTGATGCTCACAGAGAAAAGTCAACTACCCAATATATTGACAACTTATTTGGCCGTCGTTTTGATTCTGAGTTGGCGCATACGTTGGTGAAAAACGCGTCACCGGATGCGAGAGCGACCTCCAGACGGATAGGTCAGTTTCTGGTGCAGGAGTTTGAGTCGTATATGCAAAGTACTCCGGGCTCACCTGTACTCGACGGACAGATTGCTATCAGAATGCAAGCTTTTGCCGAAAAAATTAAAAAGGATATTCGTCCTTGGTTCAGTCGGGTGCCTGAACTGACCGCATTCCTGCAAAAACCGACCTTTGATAACTTTAAGATCATGATGACCAAGGTGGATAGCGGCTTTGAAATGATCAAAATTCCGTTTCTGGCAGTAAAAATGTCGAACACTGATGGTATGGGGTTACATTTATCTCAATGGAAGGCGGAAGCGGATATTTTTTATCGGGATGAGATCTATAAGGCTCGTTCCACCAGTAGTAAATTAACGAATAGGGCGGATGTTACCTATAAAGTGAAATTAACTGAACAGCAAACCAATGATTATGGTATTGCACTGCCTTACCAGCCATCCGGTGATCAATATGAAGATTTCCTGTATGGCAGAAAGGTGGCGGCGGGCAGAGTACTGACGCCTGGACAGGAAACAACGCTTGAGCGTAACGCCTTGGCACAAGGGCATTCCGTGGTGACGGGGGCATCTGGATCAACTAATATCATGGTTCATCTCAATAACCATATTGCTAGTCAAGATCCCACTTTCTCGCCGGAGCAGGCATATCTTAATACTTTGGCGTTCCTGGTGTTTGATGGCGGTCATTCAGTTAATGAAAGTTTGGTGGTCTACAAAGCATTGCAGACGGCTGGTGATGAACGTCGGCAGGTACTGCAAAACTACACCGCCAGTTATACAGATCTGATGGATATCGCGGGAGATAAAGGGAAACTGTGGATAAATCAGGCATTAAATAGCGCATTTGAGAAAACCCAACATCTTTATCGAGAAAATACCCCTGAGAGAGAACAGAACGACTCTTCAGTGGAAGCATTACAGGCGTTATCGGGCAAAAATAGAGCGTCAGAGTCGGTATTAATTGAGAATGATGGTACTTCGCCACGGGAGAAAGACTCTTTAAACCCAGTGACCCGATTCTTTAACAACGAATTGTATGGTTTTAAAGAAGAGCGCCGCCATATCAGTGATGAGACGCAGACTATGCTTAATGATGCGGTTGCTAATGGCAGCTCAAGCAAAATCACCCTAAAAGGCGAAGGGGGACGTTTAACGGGATATTATCATCAAGGTGACATAAAACCAGATGATATCTCGACGGCAGCAGAGAAAAAAGTCGTGCTTTTCCTTCATGATTCAGGTTTGTCCGCGGAAGAGCAAGCTCATGACATCCAAAGCCACTATCAAAATCAGGGCATTGATATACTGGCTGTCAACATGCGCGGCTATGGTGGTAGTGATGGTAGTCCCGGTGAGCAAGAGTTCTATCAGGATGCCCGGACGATGTTTCGCTATTTGGTGCAAGATCGCGGTATTAAGCCGGGTAATATTATCCTTCATGGTTATTCCGTTGGTGGGCCGGTGGCGGCAGATCTTGCTCGATATGCAGCGCAAAATAATCAAGCCGTGTCAGGTCTGTTACTCGACAGGCCAATATCGAGTATAACCAAAACCATAACCGCGCATGACGTACCAAACCCTGGTGGCATGATTGGGGCATTGGCAAAAGCGATGAACGGACAATTTTCAGTAGAAAAAAACCTCAAAGGTCTGCCGATCAATACGCCGATCATGCTGTTAACTGACAATCAAGGTTTAGGGCATGAAGGGGAAAAGCTGCGTGCAAGATTGACCGCTTCTGGTTATCGCGTATCGGGTGAACAAACCTTTTATGGTCATGTTGAGAGCGGTGCTTTAATGAGCCAATATACTGATAGGATTGTTTCTACGCTCTCCGATTTTCAAAATAAAAATCGGGATATGGTGAAGAACTCGTTGCAAAAGAGTGGCAATCATGGGACACGTTTTGATAGTCAGATCATTATTCAAATGGAAGATGACCCGATTGTAGCAAAAGCCGCGATCAATCTGGCGGGTAAACACCGGGAATCCAGCGTGGTGGTGAAATTTGATGCTGATGGCAAATATCATGTCATTTATGGTGATCCTGCCAGATTATCAGGCAAATTACGTTGGCAGATTGTTGGTCATGGCCGTGATGAATCGGCACAAAATAACACTCGTTTGAGTGGTTACAGTGCCGATGAATTGGCAATAAAACTAAAACAGTTCAGTCAGAACTTTAACCAAGCGGGTAAACCTGATCGTATCAGCATCGTGGGTTGTTCACTGATTAGTGATGATAAGCAGCACGGTTTTGCCTACCATTTTATTACCGCTTTAGATAAACAGGGTATCCGTAGTGAGGTTTCAGCGCGTCGTAGTACAGTGGCCGTTGATGCAACAGGTCGTAAATTTACCCGCGATAAAAATCATCAGTGGGTTAACAAGTTGGGCGATAACAAACTGGTGTTACGTTGGAATGAACAGGATGAACTAACGGCTACAACAGAAAAACTGCGTCGTGGTGTGGCTGAAAGCGATATCAACCTTGCCCGGGTGGGGTACACGGAAGCGGATTCAACAACCAAAGGGGCAATTGCGGATAACCATGATGTTTTCACCGTGCCAGGGAAGCGCAAAAACAGGGTTGAGCTCGGTTCAAATCCTCAATCGAAGCCGCTGAGTTACGCCGGGAATATACAGGTAAACGTGGGTGACGGTGAATTTACCGCGATCAACTGGGGAACCTCGAACGTCGGTATCAAAGTGGGTACGGGTGGTTTTAAATCACTGGCCTTTGGCGACAACAATGTGATGATTCACATCGGGGAGGGTGACAGTAAGCACAGCGTTAATCTGGGTGGTTATCAAGCATTTGAAGGGGCGCAGATGTTTATTGGCAACCGTAACGTCAGCTTCAACCAGGGTCGCAGCAATGACCTGATTGTCATGATGGATAAATCCCTCCCTACACCACCGTTGGTTAATCCATTTGATGGCGCTGCGCGTATTACCGGTGTACTGAAATCTATTGCTCATTCCGGCGAAGAGTGGGATTGGTTGGCGGTGCAAAATCAGCAGTGGACACTATCTGGTGCGAAAAAATTTGTGCGGGACATGTCTGGTTTAGACCAAACCAGTAGTGTGGATTACAAGACATTGGTTGATCTGGATTCGCAGCGCGAGCGCAGTAGCCGTGGTTTGAAAAGTGACACAGAAGCGGCATTGAATAAAAAATACCACCATTGGTTAAGTGGTCACGGTAAAAAGATTGATACCAGTAAAATGAGCCGTGCGGATAAATTTCGTCAGGCCAATGAGAAACTGGCTTTCAATTTTGCGGTAGGTGGTCAAGGGGCGGACATTCAGGTCACAACCGGTAGTTGGAACTTTATGTTCGGTGACCATATTCAATCGATTTTGGATACCAACCTGGGTTCTCTGTTTGGTCTGATGACGCAGCAATATTCAACAACGGGCCTGGCGAAAACAACATTTACTTACAATCTACAGGACTTACCGCGTCAGCTTAAAAACAAGCTACAGGGTCGGTTAGCCGGTGTGGATGCAGAGACCACGTTAGCGGATATTTTTTGTGTGGATTACACGCCGGAGGGACAGATTGTTGCCCGTACTGGTAAGCCGGTTGATGGCAAGGTGATTTTGCGAGAGATGTTGGAAGTGATTAAGCAGTTTGGTGGTGATCAACTAAGTGCCTTCACTGATCCGGATAAATTGATTAATGGTTTGAAACAGAACGCTGATATGAGTGCTGATGGTATTGAGTCATTTTTTGTCAGTCATGGGCTGAAAGAGAAAGCGCCTGATAAAAATCGGGAAAAGAGTATACCGGGTGCCATCAACAGTGGGGATAGTCAGGCTAATGACAAATCAGAGCGTGCTTTGGGCTTTAATTCGCTGAATTTGCCTAACCTGTTTGCGACGATATTCAGCAAAGATAAACAAAAAGAGATGAAGTCATTAGTGACCAATCTGAAAGAGAATCTCACGGCAGATCTGCTCAATATGGAGCAGAAAACGTTTGATTTCCTGCGTAACAGCGGTCATCTGCAAGGGGATAGCGATATCCATATCTCGTTAGGGAACTATAACTTCAACTGGGGCGGTGACGGTAAAGATCTCGGTGCTTATCTGGGCGATAACAACAACTTCTGGGGTGGTCGCGGAGATGATGTTTATTACTCCATCGGTACTTCCAACATCTTTACCGGTGGTGAAGGTGATGACTTGGGCGTTCTGATGGGACGTGAAAACTGGATGTTTGGTGGTAGTGGCGATGATACCGCAGTGGTAGCCGGACGCATTAACCATGTGTTCATGGGTGAGGGTAATGATCAGACATTTGTTTTTGGTGAAGGCGGCATTATTGATGCCGGTAATGGACAGGACTACGTTGTCACTTCTGGTAACTACAACCAGGTGGATACTGGAGAAGATCAAGATTATGCCGTGACCATCGGTAATAACAACCGGGTTGAGTTAGGTGAAGGCAATGACTTTAGCAGGGTGTTTGGTAATGACAACCGAATTGATGGCAACATGGGTAGCGATGTCATTAAACTGATGGGCTATCATGCGGTAATTAATGGCGGAGAAGGTGATGACCACCTGATAGCGGCCTCAATTTCGAAATTCAGCCAGTTTGACGGCGGAGAGGGTCAGGATCTACTGGTGTTGGGGGGATACCAGAACCACTTCCAAGGAGGGGCAGGAGTAGATAGCTTTGTGGTCAGTGGTAAGGTGATTGACAGTCAGGTTGATGATATTAATGCAGAAGATATGATTGCCTTTAACGATATTGACTGGCAAGACTTGTGGTTCCAGCGCAGTGGATATGATCTGGTTTTATCAGTGAATCGCCCTACTCAGGATAAAACTGCTCAGAGCCTGTTTGAATCGGTGGGTTCAGTCACCTTTAGTGATTACTTTAATGGTAACCGTGCCAAATTAGTGACACAGATGGAGCATAAGGATACATCAGGAGAGCGTGAATTTACGGCACTTTCCGACAATGCGGTTGATACCTTAATTCAGGCAATGAGCAGTTTTTCCCCAACAGCCGGTGATAACGGTTTTATCGAAGGGCTGGACAGCAAGGCGAAAGAGGCTATTACGACGGCGTGGGCAGACACCATAATTGGCAAGGGAAAATTTGCCTGATTTAACTTGCCATAAGGCTAAGCAATAACGGTAAAAATGGCTCACTGGATAGGTGGGCCATCGTAATCTCGCAAGGGTATTATCGCTAGCTTACCCTTTTCCGCCGCATGCTTACGAATCAAGTAGAAATTAAATAGTCTGAGCTCAGCAAAATACAGTACTCAGACCTTGATGAACGAGTGATTTAAATTGCCTGACTTTTGTAAATAATTCATAAAGCCGGGCTAGTTTTAATTGCCATATTTTTTGAATAAATATGAGTTGCAAAATAGTTTAATTTTAATCGTTACTTTATAAATGTTCTTTTAACTCGGATAGATATAATAAAGTAAGGTACCCATATACATGTATAAAACACAGCTCTAAAAAGTAAGAAGAGATAATTATAATCCAGTTTTATTTCATATACATAATGAGCCAATGATAAATCAGTTATTATAAATAATGAAGTAAAAACTAAAAGGATAATATAAAATAAAGGTGTTTCTTTCTTTTTTCTAAAGAAAAGAATAGATGTATAAAGTGCAACTCCAAAAATAATAGTAAAACAAATAAATTCAAATCCTATAAGGATACGTAATTCACCTAGAAAATCATAACCAAAGATCAAGGTTGTCATTGTTTTATATGAACTAAATAAAGAACTTAATATTACAAAGATAATATTTATTGCCGGAAAATAGAGAAACCCGCCAATTCTACTCAGTTCTTTCTCTTCACATGCTGCACAAAAATCTGATTCATGCAATACTGGGTTTTCACATTTAATACACTTCATAAAATTTCTCCAAATAGTCATCTCAATCCAAAGATTGATTATTAATTTACGTAAATCATACAGGTGATAATATATAAAACAATAACTTATTAGTCCGATAAACACCCCTATTAAATTACCTCTTAAATTGTATACTCGTCATCTTGCAAGTTGCCTCTTTGTTGGCTGCACTCACTCACCCCGGTCACATAGTTATCTATGCTCCCGGGGATTCGTTCCCTTGCCGTCGCGATCCATCTTGAAATCCATAGGGTATATAAATATAGCAAAACGGTTTGGATCACCAAATTCCGAGATGCGTCAATATTCAACATCGCACCCCGTAAATCAGCCCATTCCCGTACTTCTGCCGGCGTAAGGGAATCCAGCCCCTGCATTCTGGCTTTTTCCTGAATTTCTCCTATTCGTGCCTGAACCTTATCGTATTCCTGACAACAGAATGGCAACTGGCATCACCCCAGGGCGCGAGCATACTTTTTTACCCCCCCTTGAATGAACCGTAATTATATGATCTCATTCTCCTTATTTTTCTTTTTAATACTCGCCCATGAATCTGAACCAGACCCTGATTGAACATTTAACCGTTGTGAAAGAAACTCGTTCTGACATCAATCGTCAATACGAGCTGATTGATGTTATTTTTCTTGTCATCAGCGCCATTCTCGCTGGCGCTGAAGGTTGG